>NZ_JBSFTY010000002.1:0-243873 GCF_053591515.1 Streptomyces sp. NPDC003011 | reverse complement strand
GTTCGTAGCGGCGTATGACCCGGCCGGTTGCGCGGTCCAGATGCGCGAGGCGGGCCAGGCCGAATCGGGTCAGCACGCGGTGCACGGTCGAGGGCACCAGCCGCAGTAGGTGTGCGATGCGGGCCGGGCCCCACCGTCGCAGGATGCGGACCTTGATGATCCGGCGCTCGGTGCGGGTCGGGGTCCGGTGTGGGCTTTGGTGCGGGCGGGAGGAGCGGTCGCACATCCCGGCCTCGCCGAACTGCCGGTATCGGTCGGCCCATCGCTGGGCGGTGGTCGGCGAGACCTGGAAGCGTTCCGCAGCGCGTCTGAGGGGCCAGTTGTCCTCGACCACGCAGCGGGCCAGACGCAGGCGGCCCATCTCGGTCAAGGGTGCATTACGGTGGGGCACGAGGGCCTTTCTGTTGCTGGTGCAGATGTCGCAATCCACACCAGGCCAGAAGGCCCTCACCCATTTCAAGATCGATCAGCCGTGAGCCCTGTCACCGTCCACAACCTCCCGGGACAGAACACCTAGGGCAGGGCCGGTCCCCCGTACGATGCCGTCGGCAGCCCCGCCGCCCGCGCCGCCGTACGCAGCACCTCCCGCAGCATCGCGGGCGTGAGCCGGCCGGTGAAGGTGTTGCGCTGGCTGACGTGGAAGCAGCCGAAGAGGTCCAGGCCGTCGAGCCGCACGTGGGCGCCGTGGGCGAAGGCGGGGCGAGGCCGGGGCACCTTCCAGCCCGCCTCGGCGAACGCCGGCAGCGCGGCCTGCCAGCCGAAGGCACCCAGGACGACCACGGCCCCGAGGGTCGGCCGGAGCAGGTTCAGTTCCTGGACGAGCCAGGGTCGGCAGGTGTCCCGCTCCTCGGGGGTGGGCTTGTTGGCGGGCGGGGCGCAGTGCACGGGCGAGGTGACGCGCACGCCGTACAGCTCCAGGCCGTCGTCGGCGGTCGCCGAGGTGGGCTGCGAGGCGAGGCCCACGTCGTACAGCGCCTCGTACAGCACGTCTCCGGAACGGTCGCCGGTGAACATCCGGCCGGTGCGGTTCCCGCCGTGCGCGGCCGGGGCGAGGCCCACGATCAGCAGCCGGGCGTCGGGCGGGCCGAAGCCCGGTACCGGCCGGCCCCAGTACGTCCAGTCGGCGAAGGCGGCGCGCTTGGTGCGGGCCACCTCCTCGCGCCAGGCGACCAGCCGAGGACAGGCCCGGCACCCCGCGATCCGCCCGTCAAGCCCGTCGAGCCCGTCAAGCCCGTCGAGCCCGGAACGTCCGCTGGTGTCCATGCCTCCACCGTACGGAAGCCCAGGGCTCCGCCCCCACGCCGGTGCACCGGGAAGCCTCACCTCAGCCCTCGCCCGCACCGGCCCACCCGGAACCTGCGGGGCGGCTCCGCCCGTCCACGCGGAAAAGCCACCTGAGCCGCCCGGCCGAGGGGACTAAGGTCGGAAGCATGGCTGTGGAGCACACGGACGACGAGAAGACGAGCGGGACGAACAGGACCAGCGGGGCCAGCGGGGCCAGCAGGGCGACCGGGGCGGGCAGCCCTCGCGAGAACAGCGGCTCCGCCGGACCTGCCGGCTCCGCCGGATCCGGCGCGTCCGCCAGGTCCCGTGACTCCGGCAGGTCCCGTGACTCCGGCAGGCCCGGTGGATCCAGCACGGCCGGCCGGTCCGGCGAAGGCACCCACACGGCAACAACCGGCACCGATGAGACCGCCCCCGAACCACCCGGAGCCGAAGCCCCCCGTGCCGGAGCAACCGTCCCGGCCGCCGACCCCGAGAACGCGGACGTGGACCCCAAGGACGTGGACCCCAAGGTCGCCGCCGCTGTGGCCGCCGCCGAGGCGGCCGGTCCGCAGAACGGCCAGTCCGTGCGCCTCGACAGCTGGATCTGGGCGGTCCGGCTGGTCAAGACCCGCTCCATGGGAGCCACCGCCTGCCGAGGCGGCCATGTCCGGGTGAACGGCGAGCGGGTGAAGCCCGCCTACTCCGTGCGCGTCGGCGACGAGGTACGGGTACGGCAGGAGGGCCGGGAGCGGATCGTCGTCGTCAAGCGGCTGCTCCGCAAGCGGGTCGGCGCCCTGGTGGCCGCCCAGTGCTATGTCGACAACAGCCCGCCGCCCCCGCCCCGCGAGGCCGTCGCCCCGGCCGGCATCCGGGACCGCGGTGCGGGCCGCCCGACCAAGCGCGACCGCCGCGAGCTGGAACGCCTGCGGGGACTGCCGGGAGGCACCCGGCCCGAGGAACCCTGACCCCGGCCCCAGGTCGGACCCCGCGCACACCGACCATGCCGGTGACGGCGGTGACGGCAGCGGTGGCGGTGGCGGTGGCGGTGGCGGTGGCGGCCGGACAACAAGCCAGCACGGGGGACACCGCTTCTCAGCCCTGTCGCCGCACCCACCGCAGCAGCTGAGCGTTGCTGTCCCGCCGCGCCCAAGCGATCAGGGCGAGCGGCACGATCAGGATCAGCGGCGTCGCCGCGTTCTCCCCGTCGAAGGCGGTGACCGTCACGATGAACGCGCCCACCATCAGCGCGCTCAGCGCCACGGCCGCCACCGACTGCAGCATCGGGATCAACAGCGCGATCCCGCCGGCCAGTTCGAGGACTCCGATGGCGTACATGCCCGCACTGCCCCAGCCCAGCTCGTCGAAGCCCTCGGCGGCCGAGGGGTGCGCGATCAGCTTGGGCAGCGCGCTCGCGATCACGAAGAAGAGGGCGAGCAGCACCTGAAGGCCGCGCAGGGCGATCCGGGCACGGCGCCCGCGGGCGGTCGCGGACTCGGCGACGACGGTGCCGGAGGAGCCGGAGGCGGGGACGGGAGCGGTGGTCTCGGACATCGGGGTCTCCTGGGTGAAGCGGTCCGTGTGCTGTCACAAGGACAGACCGACGCACGATGCCGAACTCATCGCCGTCCGGCGAACAACTCGCTGTGGATCACGGGGCAATACGCCTAGGCCGCGGGAACGGCCCGCACCCACGTCCCGTCCGCCGTCAGGTAGCGGTCCACCCGCAGCCCCGCCTCCGACAGTGCCTCCTCGAACTGTTCCCGCGTCAGCGGACGGGCCCGGAACGTCTGGGTCCAGCTCGCGTCCGGGAACTCGTACTCCGCACGCACCTCGTGGACTCCGTCGCCGAGCGGCTCCGACGAGGCGATCCGTACGGTGAAGCCGCTGGGGTCGACCCGCTCGCGCGGCACGTTCGTGTGGTAGTCCTCGCCCTCGCGTTGGACGAGTACGCAGCCGTCCCGCGCGACATGCCGGGCACAGGTGTGCAGCAGCGCCTGCCGTATCCGGACGTCTGCGGTGTGCACCAGGAACGACGCGAGCATCACCACGTCGAACGTCTCGTCCAGGTGGAGGTCCTCGATGGGGCCGCGTATCGTGCGCGCTCCGCGGACGCGCTCCAGCATCTCGGCGGACTCGTCCACCGCCGTGACCGTGAAGCCCCGCTCCAGCAGGGGGTGGGTCATCCGCCCGACGCCGCTGCCCAGTTCCAGGATGCGCGCCCCCGCCGGCACGGCCCCGGTGATGATGTCCGGCTCCGGACCCACGGGGAGCCGCGCGTAGAACTCGACCGCACAGCCGTCCGGGGTGATCGCCCCGGGCCCCGTCCCCTCATGTCCCGTTCGCATGTTTCGCTTCATGCCCGTCCAACGGCCCGCATCCGCACGCCCGTTCCCACCCGGCTCCCGGTTCACCCGTCCGAGTTACAGCGGGAACCAGCCGTGCCCGATGTACCAGTGGCCGCCCGCCCGCAGATGGTCACCGACGGCCCGCTCCACGGACGTGCGGCGAGGCAGGCTCTCCACGGCGGACTCCGGGTCCCCGAACACGAATTGGACGGGTTCCGTGTCCGACGGCTCGGTGTCCTCCCGGGCGACCCGGAAGCGCTCCTGGAACCGGACGATGTGGGAGTCCTCGGGCAGGTACCGCTGCAACTGCGGGTCGAGCAGCCAGGAGTGGCACAGCGCGGCCCGGTACTTCTCCTCGGGGTGGTGGCGTGCGAAGAACGCGTCGGCCAGCGCCAGCGAGCGGTCGCAGGCGGCCGGGGACAGCGGGCCGAGGAAGTCGGGGATGTGGAGGTTCAGGCAGGGCGTGCCGAGCGCGATGTCCAGTCCGGCCGGCGCGAGCATCCGCGCCGTACGCTGCCCGTGCCGCGTCCGCTCGAACTGCAGTCTGCCGAGCTGGTACAGCTCGCCCCGGAAGTGGTGGGTGAGCCAGCGCGGCGCCTGCACGCCCGCCCGGCCGTGGCGCCTGCGGTACACGGCCATGTTCCGGCCGAGGTCGGCGAGGGTGCGCCGGGAGACCTCGGCGGGGACGCCGCGCTCGCGGTGGTGGGCGAGGGTGTGGGGCAGCGCCGCCACGAACACGTACGCGGGAAAGCAGCGCCGCAGGGCGCCGGACGCCCAGTCGAGCTCGGGCAGGTCGACCGTGCCGCGGATCTCGCCCATGTCCCGGACGAGCTCCTCGACCGACGCCTCCAGGAACCGCAGCAGCTCGGGGTCGTCCGTGACCCGTCGGCCCATCCGGACGAGTGCGTCGATGTCCTCGTGCGGCACGGCCAGGTCCAGCAGCACCTCGGCCAGCTCGTCGGCATCCGGAAGCACGCGGTGACCCCCTGTCCGGACTCCTGGGTGGACGTCCGTTCCGAAGGGTACGTTGCAAGGTGGAGTAGTGATCCGGATGCGTACGGGCAGTGAACCGAGGACCGCGCGCAGTGCGCTGCGCGCGCGGTTCTGGCTGAGCGTGTGGGGCCTGATCTGGGCGACCGCCGGTACGGCCGCGTTCGCCCTGGCCGGACACCCGGGGTGGGCCATCGCCTGTGGGGTGCTGTGGCTGGTGATCACGGTCGACCTGGCCCTCGTCATCAGGCACATCCGCCAGGGACCGCACTACCAGCCGGGGCCCGGCATCCCGCCGTACCCGCCCCCGGAGAACCGTCACCGTTAGCCGACGCCGACGGACGGCCGAAGGCTCGCCGGCCGCTCCCCCAGCCGCTCCGCCGGCCCCGCCCTGCCCCGTAGGCGACGCCTCGCCGCCTCCGGGGCTCTCCCTCACGACTCGAAGCGGGCCGCCTTCAGGAACTCCGGCTTCGGATCCAGCGCGGCGGCCAGGCGGAAGTGGCGCCGGGCCTCGTCGGGCCGGCCCTGACGCTCGTAGGTCCGGGCGAGCGCGAAGTGCGCGAACGCGTTGTCGGGCTCGCGCTCCAGCACGATGGTGAACTCCAGCTCGGCGGGCCTCAGCTGCGCGGCCGCGAAGAAGGACCGCGCGCGCAGCAGCCTGGCAGCGGTGTTCTCCGGGTGGGCGGCGATCACCGAATCGAGCAGCTTCACCGCGCCGCGCGGGTCCCGGGCGGCGAGCAACTGCTCGGCGGCACGGAAGTCGATGACATGCGTCTCCGGAGTACGTCCGGTCGATCCGCTGGTCTCGGGCACGGCACAATCCTTCCCTCTCTGCAAGGGTTCAACGCCCGGACCGGGGAGCGCTATTCCTGAGGGGCCCGAGGCGCGTGGGCTCTGAGCATCAGGTCGGCCCATACCTCCCGCACGCGTCGCCGCAGGTCGTCCAGGGGTACGTCGTTGTCGATGACGATGTCCGCGATCTCCAGGCGCTTCTCGCGTGTCGCCTGGGCGGCCATGCGCGCGCGGGCGTCCGCCTCGGTCATGCCGCGCAGCCCGACGAGGCGGTCGAGCTGGGTCGTGGGGCTCGCGTCGACGACGACCACGACGTCGTACAGCGGGGCGAGGCCGTTCTCCGTGAGGAGCGGGACGTCGTGGACGACGACGGCGTCCTCGGCGGCGGCGGTTTCCAGCTCGCGGGAGCGGGCGCCCACCAAGGGGTGGACGATCGAGTTCAGGACGGCGAGCTTGTCGGGGTCGGCGAAGACGATCGAGCCGAGCCGGGGCCGGTCCAGGCTGCCGTCGGCCGTCAGCACGTCCGGGCCGAAGGCCTCGACGACCGAGGCGAGGCCGGGCGTCCCGGGCGCGACGACCTCGCGTGCGATCCGGTCGGCGTCGATCAGTACCGCACCGCACTCCACGAGCAGTCGTGACACCTCGCTCTTACCGGCGCCGATACCGCCGGTCAGGCCCACTTTCAGCATGGGCCGAAGCTTAGGGCCTGCCACTGACAACGGTCCCGGCGGGACTCAGCCGTCGCCCTCCCGCTCCGCCAGGAAGCGTTCGAACTCGCGGCCGATCTCGTCCGCCGAGGGAATCTCGACGGGCTCGGCGAGCATGTTGCCGCGGGTCTCGGCGCCCGCGGCGGCGTCGTACTGGTGCTCAAGGCCCTGGACGAGCGCGACGAGATCCTCGTCGCCCTCCTGGATCTGCCGGTCGATCTCGGTCTGCGTGCGGTGGGCGTCCGTGCGCAGGGCGTGCGCGATGCCCGGCAGGACCAGACCGGTGGCCGCCGTGATGGCCTCCAGGACGGTCAGTGCCGCGTCCGGGTACGGGGAGCGGGCGATGTAGTGCGGCACGTGCGCGGCGACGCCCAGGACGTCGTGGCCGGCCTCCATGAGGCGGTACTCGACCAGGGCCTCGGCACTGCCGGGCACCTGGGCCTCCTCGAAGGGGCTGCGGTGGCCGGGGACGAGGTCGTTGCGGTTGCCGTGCGGGGTGAGGCCCACCGGGCGGGTGTGCGGGACGCCCATGGGGATGCCGTGGAAGTTCACCGACAGGCGGACGCCGAGCCGCTCCACGATCTGCTGGACGGCCGCGGAGAAGCGCTCCCACTCCACGTCCGGCTCGGGGCCCGACAGCAGCAGGAAGGGCGCCCCGGTGGCGTCCTGGACCAGTCGCACCTCAAGGGCGGGGTCCTCGTACTCGGCCCAGCGGTCGCGCTTGAACGTCAGCAGGGGACGGCGGGCGCGGTAGTCCACCAGCCGGTCGTGGTCGAAGCGGGCGACGACCTGATGGGGCAGCGAGTCGAGCAGCCGGTCGACGATCTGGTCGCCGGTCTCGCCCGCGTCGATGTACCCGTCGAAGTGGTAGAGCATGACAAGTCCGGCCGACTCCTGGGCGAGCGCCATGTCGACCACGGCGAGGCCCTTCGGCTCCCATGCGTACAAACCCTGCGGATCAAGCACTGTGACCGCTCCTCCTCGTGTTCGTACTCCACAACGCGGCGCAGGACGTGGGCATTCCCGCCCGCACTCCTGATCAGGCTTCTCTTACTGGCCTTTCATGCGCCGCACCGGCGCGTCACCGGTCCGCACGCGAGCGTGCGGAGGCGTCACCGTGGTGACCGCGTCACGTCGCCAGCACGCGCGCGTGCAGCGCGGCCACGGCGTTGCGCGCGTGGAGGTGAACAGTGGAGGTGAACATCCGGGCTGCCAGGCGTCGGTGTGGCTGAGCCAGTCCCCCACGAAGCAGACGCGCCCGGTGGCTCGTTCAGCGGCCTGCAGCCTGACGTCGTCGGGACCGCCGGGCGTGTCGTGCCGGACGGCCTCCAGATGGGGCGTCTGGGGAGTCGTCCGGGAAGTCGACGAGGCGCTCCTTGCCGTCGGCCGTCAAGTCCCCTCCCACCGCGCCCTTCTCGGTGGCCTTGGCGAGCAACTCGGAGACACGGCCGCAGACATCGGCCGTCGCGGTGCGGTACCGCACCGCGGCGTCATACCGGCGGACCCGTCGCAGGGGTACGCGTCCGCGTCGATGTTGGTGAACACCTCGATGGGCACGCCGGGCTCGCGGCCCCTCTCCGGTCATGAATGACCGGGGAAGCCTCCTCATGGCCGGTTACGGGCCGTCAGTTACTCGTGCATCCCGCATGTCTCCGTACAGACCGAGGGGCCGTACCCCGAAAGGTACGGCCCCTCAGCTAGCGGCTAGGCCTCAGCGGCAAGCGTTGTTCAGCTCTGGCCGCCGGCCAGCTTCTCGCGCAGCGCGGCAAGCGCCTCGTCCGAGGCCAGCGCACCGGAGGTGTCGGCGCCCTCGGAGGAGTACGAACCACCGCCGCCGCCGCCACCGGACGCGGCCGGAGCCGGACCCGCGACGTCGACACCCTCTGCAGCGGCCTTCTCGTCCGCTTCGCGGGACTTGATGACCTGCTGCTGGTGTTGCTCGAAGCGGGACTGCGCCTCGGCGTACTGGCGCTCCCACTCCTCGCGCTGCTTCTCGTACCCCTCGAGCCAGTCGTTGGTCTCGGGGTCGAAGCCCTCGGGGTAGATGTAGTTGCCCTGGTCGTCGTACGACGCGGCCATGCCGTACAGCGTCGGGTCGAACTCGACCGAGGCCGGGTCGGAACCGAAGGACTCGTTGGCCTGCTTGAGGGACAGCGAGATCCGGCGACGCTCGAGGTCGATGTCGATGACCTTGACGAAGATCTCGTCGTTGACCTGGACGACCTGCTCCGGGATCTCCACGTGGCGCTCGGCCAGCTCGGAGATGTGGACCAGGCCCTCGATGCCCTCGTCCACGCGGACGAACGCACCGAACGGAACCAGCTTCGTGACCTTGCCGGGCACGACCTGGCCGATCTGGTGGGTCCGGGCGAACTGCTGCCACGGGTCTTCCTGGGTCGCCTTCAGCGACAGGGAGACACGCTCGCGGTCCATGTCGACGTCGAGGACCTCGACGGTGACTTCCTGGCCGACCTCGACAACCTCGGAGGGGTGGTCGATGTGCTTCCAGGAGAGCTCCGAGACGTGGACCAGTCCGTCGACGCCACCCAGGTCCACGAAGGCGCCGAAGTTGACGATCGAGGAGACGACGCCGGAACGGACCTGACCCTTCTGGAGGGTCGTGAGGAAGGTCTGGCGGACCTCGGACTGGGTCTGCTCGAGCCAGGCACGGCGGGACAGGACCACGTTGTTGCGGTTCTTGTCCAGCTCGATGATCTTGGCCTCGAGCTCCTTGCCCACGTAGGGCTGGAGGTCGCGGACACGGCGCATCTCGACGAGGGAAGCCGGCAGGAAGCCACGGAGGCCGATGTCGAGGATGAGACCACCCTTGACGACCTCGATGACGGTACCGGTGACGATGCCGTCCTCTTCCTTGATCTTCTCGATGGTGCCCCAGGCGCGTTCGTACTGGGCGCGCTTCTTCGAGAGGATCAGGCGGCCTTCCTTGTCCTCCTTCTGGAGAACAAGGGCTTCGATCTCGTCACCGACGGCGACGACCTCGTTGGGGTCGACGTCGTGCTTGATCGAGAGCTCGCGGCTCGGGATGACACCTTCGGTCTTGTAACCGATGTCGAGCAGGACCTCGTCCCGGTCGACCTTCACGATGACGCCGTCGACGATGTCGCCGTCGTTGAAGTACTTGATCGTCTCGTCGATCGCGGCGAGGAAGGCTTCCTCGTTACCGATGTCGTTGACCGCTACCTGCGGAGTGGTAGAGGTGGTCTCGGTGCTGCTCGTCATGTGGGAAAGGGCTCCGGTACGGACAGTGAGTCGTAGGTACTGCTTACGCCGGGAGCCCGTTTCGCTCTGCAGAAGCCGGACAGCCAAGGAAGCGCCACACAAAACCACTGGTGGCGCCTCGACAACCGAGGGGACATACAACAGATGCGAGCGCAGCCTGCTACGTCTGAGGAGCGCAGGCCCGCAGCGCAACTTGTAGCATACGGGGGCAGCCGAGCAGGGTCAATGCGCGAAGGCACCCACCCGGGGCGGATCGCCGCATACCCGGCACAAAACCTGTCGCACGAGGCCACGCGGGCCCGACGGCGCCCCATTCGTGACGTCCACCGCCGGCAGGTCGGACGGAAGAGCCCGCAGACTAATACGAGGGAGCCGGTCATCCAAGAGCCCGAAGCGTCCGAGCCGGAAGCCACCCGGCGTGCGGCCGACGTCACCGAGAGTTCCCGGGCCAACCGGGGCTGGTGGGACCGCAACGCGGACGAGTACCAGGTCGAGCACGGCACGTTCCTCGGGGACGACCGTTTCGTGTGGGGTCCCGAGGGACTCGACGAGGTGGAGGCCGAGCTGCTGGGCCCGCCGGAGGAACTGAAGGACAAGCGTGTCCTGGAGATCGGCGCCGGCGCGGCCCAGTGCGCGCGCTGGCTCGCCGCGCAGGGGGCCCGTCCGGTCGCCCTGGACATCTCCCACCGCCAGCTCCAGCACGCGCTGCGCATCGGCGGGTCGTTCCCCTTGGTGTGTGCCGACGCGGGCGCGCTGCCCTTCGCGGACGGCTCCTTCGACCTGGCCTGCTCGGCGTACGGGGCGCTGCCCTTCGTCGCCGACCCGGTGCTGGTCCTGAAGGAGGTGCGCCGGACGCTGCGTCCGGGCGGCCGTTTCGTCTTCTCGGTGACGCACCCGATCCGCTGGGCGTTCCCGGACGAGCCCGGCCCTGAGGGGCTGTCCGTCGCCGCCTCGTACTTCGACCGCACCCCCTACGTCGAGCAGGACGACGAGGGCCGCGCGGTGTACGTCGAGCACCACCGGACGATCGGTGACCGGGTGCGTGACGTGGTGGCCGGGGGGTTCCGCCTCGTCGACCTGGTCGAACCGGAGTGGCCGGCCTGGAACACCGCCGAGTGGGGCGGCTGGTCACCGTTGCGCGGAAACCTGATCCCGGGCACGGCGATCTTCGTGTGCGAGCGGGACTGACCTGGGCGAGCGGGCGTTCGCCCGGGACCGGCGGACCTTCGGGCGGTAGTGAGCGGTACTGCGGACCGGCGGTACTGAGCGGTACTGAGCGGTACTGAGCGGTACTGAGGTACTGATGGAACGCACGCGCGCGTAGGGGCCTCTTGCCCGGCGTACGACACTGGGGGCGTGATCCGTTACGACGCTCTGGACGCCCTTCCCGTACGCGGTGCCCTGCCCGGGCTGCGCGACGCCCTGGCGGGCCACGGCACCGCCGTGCTCGTCGCGCCGCCCGGTACCGGCAAGACCACGCTGGTGCCGCTGGCGCTGGCGGGGCTGCTGGGCGAGGGGCCCGCGCGGCGGGTGGTCGTCGCCGAGCCGCGGCGGATCGCGGCCCGCGCCGCGGCGCGCCGGATGGCGTGGCTGCTGGGCGAGAAGGTCGGCGAGAGCGTCGGGTTCACCGTGCGCGGGGAGCGGGTGGTCGGGCCCCGCGCGCGCGTGGAGGTCGTCACGACCGGGGTGCTGTTGCAGCGCGTGCAGCGGGACCCGGAGCTGGCCGGGGTCGACGTGGTGGTGCTGGACGAGTGCCACGAGCGGCACCTGGACGCGGACACGGCGGCGGCGTTCCTGTGGGACGTGCGCGAGACACTGCGGCCGGAGCTGCGGCTGGTGGCCGCGTCGGCCACCACGGACGCGGCCGGCTGGGCGCGGCTGCTGGGCGGGGCGCCGGTGGTGGAGGCCGCGGGCGTCTCGTATCCGGTGGAGGTGGTGTGGGCGCCGCCGACGCGCCCGGTACGGCCGCCGCACGGGATGCGGGTCGATCCGATGCTGCTGACGCACGTGGCGTCGGTGGTGCGGCGGGCGCTGGCCGAGCGGACGGGGGACGTGCTGTGTTTCCTGCCGGGGGTGGGTGAGATCGTCCGGGTCGCCGGACAGCTGGGCGGCCTCGGCGGGGTGGACGTGCTCCAGGTGCACGGGCGGGCGCCGGCGGCCGTGCAGGACGCCGTGCTGGCTCCCGCCGAGCGGCGCCGGGTGGTGCTGGCGACCTCGGTGGCCGAGTCGTCGCTGACGGTTCCCGGGGTGCGGGCGGTCGTCGACTCGGGGCTGGCGCGGGAGCCGCGGGTGGACCACGCGCGCGGACTGAGCGCGCTGACGACGGTACGGGCCTCGCAGGCGGCGGGGCGGCAGCGGGCGGGGCGGGCCGGACGCGAGGCGCCGGGGGCGGTGTACCGGTGCTGGACGGAGGCGGAGGACGCCCGTCTGCCGCGTTTCCCGTCCCCGGAGATCAAAGTGGCCGACCTGACGGCGTTCGCCTTGCAGGCGGCCTGCTGGGGCGATCCGGACGCGTCCGGGCTGGCGCTGCTGGATCCGCCGCCGGGCGGGGCGATGGCGGCGGCCCGGTCGGTCCTGACGGCCGTCGGGGCGGTCGACCTCGCCGGGCGGGCCACGGAGCGGGGGATCCGGCTGGCCCGGCTCGGGCTGCATCCGCGGCTGGGGCGGGCGTTGCTGGACTCGGCCCCCTTGGTGGGTGCGGAACGGGCCGCCGAGGTGGTCGCGCTGCTCAGCGAGGAGGCGCCGCGGGAGTACGGGGACGATCTGGCCGCCGCTGTGCGGGCGGCACGGCGCGGGGGTGACGCCTACGGAGCACGGTGGCGGGCGGAGGTGCGGCGGCTGCGGGCCGTCGCCACGGAGTTCCCCGCCCGCCCGTCGGGTGCGTGGGCGGGCGCGGGTGAGGACAGCGCCGTCGGGCTCGTGGCCGCTCTCGCGTTCCCCGAGCGGGTCGCCCGGGTCGACGGCGGGTCGTATCTCATGGTCTCCGGGACGCGTGCCGAGGCCGGTGACGCCACCCGGCTGCGCGGGGCTGACTGGATCGCCGTGGCCGTCGCCGACCGGCCGGTCGGGAAGGGGCACGCGCGTGTGCGGCTCGGGGCCGTGGTGGACGAGGAGGTCGCCCGGCTGGCGGCGGGGTCGCTGGCGGAGGTGCGGGACGAGGTGCACTGGGCCGACGGGGACGTCGTCGCCCGGCGGGTCGAGCGGCTGGGGGCCGTGGAGCTGGCGGTGCGTCCGCTGCGCGACGCCGGCGCCGGGCTCGTACGGAACGCGCTGCTCGAAGGGTTGCGGCAGGAAGGGTTCGGGCTGCTGCGGTGGTCGGCCGAGGCGGTCGTCCTGCGGCAGCGGCTCGCCTTTCTGCGGCTGCGGCGCGGGGAGCCGTGGCCCGACGTGTCCGACGACGCGCTGCACGCGCGCGTGGACGAGTGGTTGGAGCCCGAGCTGGGCCGGGCCCGCAGGCGCGCCGACCTCGCCCGGATCGACGCCGGTGCGGGTCTCACGCGCCTGCTTCCCTGGGCCTCGGGGGACGCCGCACGGCTCGACGAGCTGGCGCCCGAGCGGATCGCCGTACCGAGCGGGTCCAGGGTCCGGATCGACTACGGCGACCCGGAGCAGCCGGTGCTGGCCGTCAAGTTGCAGGAGATGTTCGGGTTGCAGGAGTCGCCCCGGGTCGCCGGGGTGCCGCTGCTCGTCCACCTGCTCTCCCCCGCCGGGCGGCCCGCCGCGGTCACCGCCGACCTCGCCTCCTTCTGGAAGGACGGCTACAAGGGCGTACGGGCGGAGTTGCGCGGCCGGTATCCGAAGCATCCGTGGCCCGAGGACCCGGCGACCGCCGAGCCGACGCGGTACACCAACGCCCGGCTCAGGCGGTGACCGGTTTCGGTTCCGTGGTGGCGGCGGAGGCCGGGTCGCCGGGGTGGCGGCCGCGGGCCTCCAGGTAGAGGGAGAGGGACAGCAGCAGGACACCGAGGATCAAAAAGCCCCAAGGCAGGTACGACGTCAGCAGCAGGATCAGGGTGCGGTGGGACGTGACCAGGTCGACGGTGTGGTCGATGTAGTCCTCGCGCATCTTCACGTGGCCGGCGAACGCCGTCACCTTGTCCCGGTCGCCGAGCAGGGTGCCGCCGCGCAGTTCCTCCCGGTGGATCTCCTCGCCGTAGACGGGGGCGCCGGTCAGGGGTTCGACCCAGAACTTGCGGACCGTGGTGTACCAGCGGGTCGTGCCGGTCTCGGCGACCGACTCGCGGGTGACGCCCCCGACGGGCATGGTCCTGGGGAACGGCACCTTGGTCCAGGGGATGGTCTGCTCGAAGTAGTAGACCTCGACGCCCCGGAAGTCCTGGGTGCCCCGGTAGTGGATGGGGGCCGTCACGCGGGCCTGCGCGTCGAAGTACTCGTAGTCCCGTCTCTCCGTCAGGAACGGCCACTTGAACTCGATGCCCTCCCGCTTGACCGGGTCGCCGTCGACCATCTCGCCGGTGGCGTGGACGGGTTGCTGGGTGTGGGCGTCGAAGATGTACCGCTCGGGGATCTTGGAGACCATCCGGCCGTCGGGGCCCTGGACGTAGGACAGGCCGTCCCAGACCACGACGTCCCGGCCGGCCGTCTCCTCGATCCGCTCGGAGGCCTCGACGTTGCCCCTCAGCGTCTGCACGACGGTGACCTCGGGGACCTTCCTCGCCTTCATCGTGCCGTAGTCGAGCAGGGTGGCGTCCTTCGCCTCCAGGACCATGTCCTGGTACTGGTGCGCCGGGACCTTGGCGAGGCGGGGGTAGGCGTACCAGCGCAGCAGCGGGGACAGCGCCGCGAAGAACACGGCGAGGGCGAGCAGGATCAGGCTGGCCTTGCGGCGCATCTCGGCCTCCCTCCCGGGTGGTTACGGATGTGCGGGCACCGTCGTCAGCAGCGGTTTCGGGGACGTCTTTCCCGTCGGCGCGCTCATGGCCGTGATCGTGAGGACCAGGGCGAGGGCGGCGGCGAGACCGGTCACGGCGGCGATCAGGGCGCGCATGCCTGCCTCCGGGAACTGGGATCGGAAGGGAAACCTCACTGGAACTGATACATCGTCAGGTCCGGCACCGTAGCAACGGGCGGGCGAGATGAGAACACGTCGCGCACGACGGCGGCGCCCCTCCATGGGAAGGGCGCCGCCGTCGTCGTACGGGCAACTGCTAGGCGGAGGGACTCGTGGACGGGCTCGCGGACGGGCTCTGCGACGAGTCCGCGGACGGGCTCGGCGACGGCGTCTCGGCCGCCGCGACGGTCAGCTGGACGTTGAGCGCCGCGCCGCCCGCGGTGGTGATGCGGAGCACGTACGTGCCGGCGGCGTCGTCGGCGTACAGCTTCGGCAGCTTCAGCAGACCGCCGGCATCGGTCTTCAGGCCCGTGAGGGTGCGTACGGCCTTGCCGTTCGCGTCCTTGAAGTAGGGGCCCTTGTCGTTCTCGGTCGCGTCGAGCGCCGACCTGACCAGGGTGGCGGTGGCCGCCACCCTGCCCGCGGCCTCACCGTTGCGCGTGGCCTTCACCTCGACCTGGTCGGCGAACTCGCCGCCCGGGGTGCAGGTCAGCGCGGTGTCGCTGGTGCGGGTGAGGGCGTCGGCGGTGCGCTCGGTGACCGTGGCCGTGTAGTCGACGCCGTCGACCGTGCGGCCGACGACGGTGGCGCGGACGGTGAAGCCGCCCGTCTTCTCACCCGCCCGGAGCGCGGGCGCGACGGCCACGCCGGTGGCGTTGGTGACCACCGTGGCGACGCTCTCGCCGCCGGTGAAGGTGGCGTCGGTGTCGCCGACGACGGTGAAGCGGATCCGGACCTTGGCGACGGCCTCGCCGCCCTTGGTCTCGGCGCGGGTGCTGATCTTCTTGGCGAACGCCTCGCCCGCCGTCGCGGTGAGCTTGGCGGTACCCGCGTCCTCCAGGTGGTCCACCGTGTCGGTGGGGGTCTGGGCGGTGGGCGGCTTGGTGGCCGGCGGCGGGGTGACCGGCGGGGGCGGAGTGGGGCTCTGGGTGCCGCCGCCGGGCTTGCCGGGCTTGCCGGGTTCGGCAGGGTTGCCGGGTTTGTCGCCGGGCTTGCCGGGCTTGGACGCGGCCGGCGGCGACGGCCGGGGGACCACCGCCGGGGTCTCGCCGTCGCTGCTGCCGACGGGCAGGGTGCCCGTGCCGTCCGGGATCTCGTGGGTGCCCTTGCGGTAGTACTCCAGCCACGACAGGACCGTGTTCAGGTACTCCCGCGAGTTGTTGTAGCTGAGGATCGCCCGGTCGAGGTCGGACGGGGTGGACAGGTCCCAGCCGAAGCGGCACAGGTAGTGGCCGGCCGCGAGCGCGGCGTCGTAGATGTTGTTGGGGTTCTTCGTGCCGTCGCCGTTGCCGTCGCGGCCCGCCCACGCCCAGGTGGACGGGATGAACTGCATGGGGCCGACGGCCTGGTCGTACGTGCTGTTGCCGTCGTACGCGCCGTTGTCGGTGTCCTTGATCAGCGCGAAGCCGTTGCCGTCGAGCTGCGGGCCGAGGATCGGGGAGACCGTGGTGCCGTCCGCCGTGACCTTGCCGCCGCGGGCCTGGCCCGACTCGACCCAGCCGATGGCGGCGAGCAGTTGCCAGGGCAGGTTGCAGCCGGGCTTGGACGCCTGGAGCTCGGCCGCGGCCTTCTTGTAGGCGTCGAGGACGGTCGCGGGGATACCCGCCTCGCCCGTCTCCTGGGAGCCGGGGGTGCCGGCGGTCGGCGCGGGGCTGGGAGTGTTGAGCGGCGGCAGGTCCGTGTAGTACTGAGAGTCGGTCGCGCCGTCGTCGGCGGGCACGTCGGGCGAGGTCTCGGCGCCTGCGGTGGCCGGTCTGCCCTGGTCGTCGGCCGTCACCCCCGGAGCCTGAGAGGCGGACAGGGCCGCGACCGCGACCGCGGCCACGGCGGTGGTCGCCGCCCCCTTGCACAGCCTCCTGCCGAATTGCGCCGCCATAGAGTGAACCCTCCCGTGGACGCCCGAGCGCCCGTCTCTGTCTGTCGGTCTCGCTGTGTTGTGACGAACGAACCGCGGTGCGGGTTGCCCTCGTCACGCCCTTATGTGCTCTGTCCGTGTGCTCGGCCGCGCTCCCCGCACGGTGACCCAGGCGACCCTACGACAACTTGCTTTGCGCGGGCACCCGTTCGTGCCCGGATTTCACCAGCCGGCCATGGGTGATGGTGCCCCGAGCGCGGCGGGCCATGTCCCGCATACTGGGCTTCGCCGATCACCGGGCCGCCCGGCCCCTGCCGACGCCTCTCGTGAGGAGCCCCGTTGCCGTTCACTTTGAGCCATGCCGCGGCTGTTCTGCCCGCCGTGCGCAGCGACGGGAGCGGCCGTGGGTCCCTGGTGCCGGCCGTGCTCGTGGCGGGTTCCTTCGCGCCCGACATGACCTACTACGCGGCGAGTGTGGCGTCCGGAGCCATGGAGTTCGGTGAGGTGACCCACTCCTTCCCGGGCGTCTTCACGATCGACGTGCTGGTCGCCTGGGCGCTGGTCGGGCTGTGGCTGCTGGTGCGCGAACCGCTGGTCGCGCTGCTGCCGCGGACACGGCAGGGCAGAGTGGCGGCGCTCCTGCGCTGCGGCGTGCCCCGCGCGCGCGTACGGCCGTCCTCGGTCCTGTGGTGGTACGTGTCCGCCGTGCTCGGTGCGCTGACCCACGTCGTGTGGGACGCGTTCACGCACCTCGACCGGTGGGGGATGCGGCTGTTCCCCGTGCTGGGCGAGAAGGTGGCGGGCTCCCCTTTGTACTGGTACCTCCAGTACGGCGGTTCGGCGGTCGCCGCGGTCGTGATCACGGTGTTCGTGGCCCACGCGCTGCGCCGCGCGCCCGCGACGGCTGTGGCGGTGGGGGTCCCGGCGCTGTCGGTACGGGACCGGTGGTGGGCCGGTGCCGTGATCGGCGGCTGCGCGGTCGTCGCGGCGACGCAGCGGGCGACGCGGTGGTGGGACTACTGGGGCTCCACCGCGAAGCCCTGGGAACTGATCCCGACGCTGTGTTTCGGGGCGGGCGCGGGGCTTGTCCTGGGCGTGCTGCTGTACGCCGTCGGCGTCAGACTGTGGCGACCGGCCCGGGTCTCCCACGACGCGGGCGTGGGCCCCGGGGAGCGAAGCCGGCCGACCGCTCGCTGACACCGGTGCCCGCGGCAACGGCGTGAGCGCCAGAGCGAGATGACTGGCGCGGGGTCTCGCCCTACGGCGTCCCGCTCACGGCCGGCGAGCCGGAGAGGCACGGGGTCCTGTCCACCGGGTCCTGCTCTGTTGGCGTCCCGCTCACGATCGGCCCGACGAGGAGGCACGGGGTCCTGCTCTGTGGCGTCCCGCTCACGATCGGCCGGATGAGGAGGCACGGGGTCCTGTCCCACGACGCCCCACTGACGATCGGCCCGGTGGCCGGTACCGGAGCGCCGCGCCCACGTGCCACAGGCGCGTCGCGAGGCCGGCGGGGAGGCGGGCGACACCGGCCTTACCGGCTCTGCGCAGGGCTGTCCCGAGGAGGGAGGGGAGGGACGGGACGGACGCAAGGGACGGAACGGCGGTGCTTGCCTGGGTGGCTTTACGGAGGGTCGCCTCCAGGTGGAAGGGGATCGAGGCGCCGGCTTCGGTGGTTCTACGGAGGGTCGCCCTGAGGTGGAAGGGCATCGCGGCGGCGGCCTTGGCGGCCGTACGGAGAGGCGTCCCCAGGCCGGCGGGGAGTCGGGCGGTGCTCGCCGTGGCCGCGACGGCCGGGACCGACGGAGGCGACGGGCACTGGGACTGGGACGGGGCCGAGTCGGCGTGCGTCTGTTCCCGCGTCCGTGCGTGGGCCGTCCGGCGGCGGAGCATGCGTATACCCATGCCCGCATCCTTGCGGGAGGGGACAGCGGGGGGCGCCTTCGCGGGGGCCACGCGAGTGACGGACCGTCGGGGAAAGGCGGGGTGGATCGGCCGGGGCCGGTGGGGCGAGCGGGTGCGTGCCAGCTGACGGCGCGGGACGGGTGAGCGTCCGCTCGGACGGGAGGAATGCCTGTCGGCTGGCCCGAGACGATGGGGCGAATGCCTGCCGACTGGCCAGGGACGGGCACCTGCCGGCTGGCGCGGAACGGGTGAGCGTCCGCTCGGATGGGACGGATGCCTGCCGGCTGGCGCGGGACGGGCACCTGCCAGCTGGCCCGGGACGGGCACCTGCCTGCTGGCGCGGGACAGGTGCCGTGCGTCCCTGCCAGGCGGCGGTCGGCCCGTCGGCGCCTCGCGGGGTGGGTTGGACGGGGCGGTCGGGGTGGGGCTGGTGCCCGTCGCACCCCATCGGGCTTCGCCAGTTGGCGCTCAGCCGTTACGGCGCCTTCGCGGGCACCACGCGAGTGGCTGGCCTTCCCGGGGCGGGGCGGGGCGACGGGGCTGTCGCGGGTGGGTGTGCATCGGGCCGTGGCTCCTCGCCGGACGGCGGCCGGACCTGGCTTCCCGCCAGCACGTGGCTGGGCCTGGCTCCCCGCCGGACGGCGGCCGGGCCTGGCTTCCCGCCAGCACGTGGCCGGGGCTGGCTACCCGCCGGACGGCGGCCGGGCCTGGCTTCCCGGCAGCACGTGGCCGGGGCTGGCTACCCGCCGGACGGCGGCCGGGACCTGGCTTGCCGCCAGGCGGCGGTCGGCCGGGGGGCCTGGCGCAGGGCCCCCGGCGGGTCTGTGTGCCGAGGGCCCCGTGGTCACCGGCCCGAGTCGAAGCCGTGCCCCGCCGGGGGCTAGTGCGCCGCTGATTCCCAATCGGGGCCCGAGCCCACCGAGACGTCCAGGGGGGCTCGGAGGTGGACCGCGCCCGCCATCTCCCGGCGGACCAGTTCCTCCACGGTCTCGCGCTCGCCGGGGGCGATCTCCAGGACGATTTCGTCGTGGACCTGGAGCAGCATGCGGGACCTGAGGTCCGCGTCGCGCAGTGCCTTGTCCACGTTCAGCATGGCGATCTTGACGATGTCCGCGGCCGTGCCCTGGATGGGCGCGTTGAGGGCCATGCGCTCGGCCGCCTCACGGCGTTGGCGGTTGTCGCTGTTGAGGTCGGGCAGGTAGCGGCGGCGCCCGAAGAGGGTCGCCGTGTAGCCCGTCGCCCGGGCCTCGTCGACGGCCCGGCGCAGATAGTCCCGTACGCCGCCGAACCGCTCGAAGTACGCGTCCATCAGGGCGCGTGCCTCGGCCGCCTCGATGTTCAGCTGCTGGGAGAGGCCGAACGCCGACAGACCGTACGCCAGGCCGTACGACATCGCCTTGATCTTGCGGCGCATCTCCGCGTCCACCGCGCCCCGCTCGACCCCGAACACCTGCGCGGCGGCCGTGGTGTGCAGGTCCTCGCCGGAGGTGAACGCCTCGATCAGGCCCACGTCCTCGGACAGGTGGGCCATCACCCGCAGTTCGATCTGGCTGTAGTCGGCCGTCATCAGCGACTCGAAGCCGTCGCCCACCACGAAGCCGCGGCGGATCGCCCGGCCCTCGTCCGTGCGGACCGGGATGTTCTGCAGGTTCGGATCCGTGGACGACAGGCGGCCGGTCGCGGCGACCGTCTGGTTGAAGCTGGTGTGGATACGGCCGTCCACGGCGATCGTCTTGATCAGGCCCTCGACGGTGACCCGCAGTTTGGCCTGCTCGCGGTGCCGGAGCATGATCACCGGCAGTTCGTTGTCCGTCTGCGTGGCCAGCCAGGCCAGCGCGTCGGCGTCGGTGGTGTAACCCGTCTTGGTCTTCTTCGTCTTCGGCAGACCGAGCTCACCGAAGAGGACCTCCTGGAGCTGCTTGGGCGAGCCGAGGTTGAAGTCGTGCCCCGCCGCCGCGTGCGCCTCCTTCACGGCCTGCTGCACGGCGCCCGCGAACATCTGCTCCATGGCCTCCAGGTGGGCCCGGTCGGCGGCGATGCCGTGCCGCTCCATCCGGGCCAGCAGGGCGGAGGTGGGCAGCTCCACGTCCCGCAGGAGGTCCGCGGCCCCGACCTCCTGAAGGCGCGTGCCGAAGGCCTCGCCCAGGTCCAGGACGGCGCGGGCCTGGATCATCAGGGCCTCGGCCTCGGCCCCCTCGTCGGTGCCGAAGGCGAGCTGCCCGTCGGCCGCGGCGGCGGGGGCCAGCTCACGGTGCAGGTACTCCAGGGACAGCGCGTCCAGGTCGAAGGAGCGACGGCCCGGCTTGACCAGGTAGGCGGCCAGAGCCGTGTCCATCGTGACGCCGTCGACGGTCCAGCCGTGCTCGGCGAAGACCCGCATCGCGCCCTTGGCGTTGTGGAGGATCTTGGGCCGGCCGGCGTCGGCCAGCCAGCCGGCGAACGCCGTCTCGTCGGCCTCGTCCAGCTGGGAGGGGTCGAACCAGGCGGCCGCTCCCCCGCCCGTGGCGAGCGCGACCTCGGCGACCGAGCCGGCGCCGAGCGCCCAGGTGTCGACCGTGGCCATACCGAGGACCTCGGTGGCGTGCTCGGCGAGCCAGGGGGCCACCTCGCCGGTGCCGAGCACGGTGCCGTCCAGCTCCACGCCGTCCGCGACCACCGGTGTCGTCTCGGCCTCCTCGGCGCCCGGGTCGACGGCCAGCAGCCGCTCCCGCAGCGAGGGATTGCGGATCTCCAGCGTGTCGAGGACCATCGCGAGCGCCTTGCGGTCGTACGGCGCGCGCTCCAGGTCGGCGACCGTCCGGGGCAGCTCCACGGTGCGGACCATCTCGGTCAGCCGCCGGTTGAGCTTGACGGCCTCCAGGTGGTCGCGCAGGTTCTGCCCGGCCTTGCCCTTGACCTCGTCGACGCGCTCGACCAGCTCCGCGAACGAGCCGAACTGGTTGATCCACTTCGCGGCCGTCTTCTCGCCGACGCCCGGGATGCCCGGCAGGTTGTCGGACGGGTCGCCGCGCAGCGCCGCGAAGTCGGGGTACTGGGCGGGCGTCAGCCCGTACTTCTCGAAGACCTTCTCCGGGGTGAACCGGGTCAGCTCGGAGACGCCCTTCGTCGGATACAGCACGGTCGTGTGCTCGCTGACCAGCTGGAAGGAGTCGCGGTCGCCGGTGACGATCAGCACCTCGAAGCCCTCGGCCTCGGCCTGGGTGGCGAGCGTGGCGATGATGTCGTCCGCCTCGAAGCCGTCGACGGCGAACCGCTGCGCGTTCATGGTGTCGAGGAGCTCGCCGATCAGCTCGACCTGCCCCTTGAACTCGTCCGGGGTCTTGGAGCGGTTGGCCTTGTACTCCGTGAACTCCTCGGAGCGCCATGTCTTGCGGGAGACGTCGAAGGCCACCGCGAAGTGCGTGGGCGACTCGTCACGCAGGGTGTTGGCCAGCATCGACGCGAAGCCGTAGATCGCGTTCGTCGGCTGGCCCGTCGCGGTCGTGAAGTTCTCCGCGGGCAGCGCGAAGAACGCGCGGTAGGCCAGCGAGTGCCCGTCCATGAGCATCAGGCGAGGACGGCTGCCGCCGGGGTTGGTGTCGGTCTTCTTCGATGCTGTTTCTGCCACGCCCCCGATCCTGCCACGTGCCACTGACAGTCGGACCCGCCCGCCGCTGACAGTCGGACCCGCCCGCCGCCGACCACCGCCGTCGGCCGCCGCCGTCGCGCGGCGCCGGCCACCGCTGTCGACAGGCTCACGGCGGGCCCCCGACGGGCCCCGGCGCAAGCAATGCTCCTCGTTCCCGCGCCCTCCCGCCCGCGATCGTTGTCGGTGCCGCGTGCGAGGATCGCAGAGGTAGCCGCAGAGGTAGCGCACACGCCAGTGAAGGAGAGCGCCGCGATGGCAACGAAGCCGCCCAAGGCAGATCCGGTCCAGGACGCGCCACAGGTCGCCGAGCCGAAGCACGCGGCGGCGGGAATCCCGGCCATCGGGCACAGCCTGCGCATCGCGCAGCAGCAGATGGGCGTCAGGCGCACCGCGCTGACCCTCCTGCGCGTCAACCAGAAGGACGGCTTCGACTGCCCGGGCTGCGCCTGGCCGGAGCCGGAGCACCGGCACGCGGCGGAGTTCTGCGAGAACGGCGCGAAGGCGGTCGCCGAGGAGGCCACCCTGCGCCGGGTCACCCCGGAGTTCTTCGCCGCGCACTCCGTCGCCGACCTCGCCACCAGGAGCGGCTACTGGCTGGGACAGCAGGGGCGGCTCACCCACCCCGTGTACCTCCCCAAGGGCGGGGCGCACTACGAGCCGGTGACCTGGGAGCGTGCCTTCGACATCATCGCCGAGGAGATCACCGCCCTCTCCTCGCCCGACGAGGCCCTCTTCTACACCTCCGGACGCACCAGCAACGAGGCCGCGTTCCTCTACCAGCTCTTCGCGCGCGAACTCGGCACCAACAACCTGCCGGACTGCTCGAACATGTGCCACGAATCGTCCGGCTCGGCCCTGACCGAGACGATCGGCATCGGCAAGGGCAGCGTGCTGCTCGAAGACCTCCACAAGGCCGACCTGATCATCGTCGCGGGCCAGAACCCCGGCACCAACCACCCGCGCATGCTGTCCGCCCTGGAGAAGGCGAAGGCGAACGGCGCGAAGATCATCAGCGTGAACCCGCTGCCCGAGGCCGGCCTGGAGCGCTTCAAGAACCCGCAGACCCCCAAGGGCCTCACCACCGGCGCCGCGCTCACCGACCTGTTCCTGCAGATCCGCATCGGCGGCGACCAGGCCCTCTTCCGCCTCCTGAACAAGCTGATCCTGGACACCGAGGGCGCGGTCGACGAGCAGTTCGTCCGCGAACACACCCACGGCTACGAGGAGTTCGCGGCAGCGGCCCGCGCCGCCGACTGGGACGAGACGCTCACCGCGACCGGTCTCACGCGCGAGCGGATCGAGGAAGCCCTCGCCATGGTCCTCGCCTCGAAGCGCACCATCGTGTGCTGGGCCATGGGCCTCACCCAGCACAAGCACTCCGTGCCGACCATCCGCGAGGTCGTCAACTTCCTCCTCCTGCGCGGCAACATCGGCCGCCCGGGCGCGGGCGTGTGCCCGGTGCGCGGCCACTCGAACGTGCAGGGCGACCGCACGATGGGCATCTTCGAACGCCCCGCGCCCGCCTTCCTCGACGCCCTGGAGAAGGAGTTCGGCTTCGCGCCCCCGCGCAAGCACGGCTACGACGTCGTCCAGGCCATCCGCGCCCTGCGCGACGGCGACGCCAAGGTCTTCTTCGCCATGGGCGGCAACTTCGTCTCCGCCTCCCCCGACACGGAGGTCACCGAAGCCGCCATGCGCCGGGCCCGGCTGACCGTGCACGTGTCGACGAAGCTCAACCGCTCGCACGCGGTCACCGGCGCGCGTGCGCTCATCCTGCCGACGCTCGGCCGCACCGAACGCGATCTGCAGGGCAGCGGCGAGCAGTTCGTGACCGTCGAGGACTCCATGGGCATGGTGCACGCCTCCCGAGGGCACCTGGAGCCCGCGAGCGCGCACCTGCTGTCCGAACCGGCGATCGTGTGCCGCCTGGCCCGCCGGGTGCTCGGCGAGGCCAGCAAGGTGCCCTGGGAGGAGTTCGAGAAGGACTACGCCACGATCCGCGACCGCATCGCGCGCGTGATCCCCGGCTTCGAGGACTTCAACGCCCGCGTGAGCGACGCCGGCGGCGGCTTCACCCTCCCCCACGCCCCGCGCGACGAGCGCCGCTTCCCGACCGCCACCGGCAAGGCCAACTTCACGGCGGCGCCGGTGGAGTACCCGAAGCTGCCCGCGGGCCGCCTCCTGCTCCAGACGCTGCGCTCGCACGACCAGTACAACACCACGATCTACGGCCTCGACGACCGCTACCGCGGCATCAGGAACGGGCGCCGGGTGGTGCTGGTCAACCCGGAGGACGCGCGGGCGCTCAAGGTGGCCGACGGGTCGTACGTCGACCTGGTCAGCGAGTGGAGGGACGGCGTGGAGCGACGCGCGCCCGGCTTCCGGGTCGTGCACTACCCCACCGCGCGCGGGTGTGCGGCCGCCTACTACCCCGAGACCAACGTGCTCGTCCCGCTGGACGCCACCGCGGACACCAGCAACACCCCGGCCAGCAAGTCCGTCGTCGTCCGTCTGGAACAATCGGCGACCGACTGAGCGTTTGCTCAGTCACCAGGCCGCCAGACGAACGGAGCCGGACCCCATGGGCGAGCAGCAGCACGTGAAGTTCCCGCAGGAGGTCATCGACGAGTACGCCGCGCTCGGCGTGGATCTCCCCGCACTGTTCTCCGCGGGGCACCTCGGGACGCGGATGGGCGTGGCGATCGTGGAGGCGTCGGCGGAGCGCGTCGTCGGGACGATGCCGGTCGAGGGGAACACCCAGCCGTACGGGCTGCTGCACGGCGGGGCGTCCGCGGTGCTCGCCGAGACCCTCGGGTCCGTGGGCTCCATGCTGCACGGCGGCAGCTCCAAGATCGCCGTGGGCGTCGACCTCAACTGCACCCACCATCGAGGGGCCCGGTCGGGGCTGGTCACCGGCGTCGCCACGCCCGTGCACCGGGGCCGGTCCACGGCGACGTACGAGATCGTGATCAGCGACGAGGAAGGCCGGCGGGTCTGCACCGCGCGGCTGACCTGCATGCTCCGGGACGCGACGGCCGCCGACGGCGCGCACGTGCGCGCCGCGGGGTGACAGTCCCGTCGCCTGGCCGGGTGCCGCCCGCGTCAGACACCCGGCACACTCGCGGGCCTTCCTTCCGTCTGCCCGGCCCCTCCAGACCCCCGCAAAGGCCCTGAACGGGCCTCGCTCTCCCACGCCGACCGGCTGAAAGTCGCTCAAGCTCACCGGCGCCGGAAGACGGCCGCCCGGCCCCACCCGCCGAAACCGGCCGCCGCCGGTGCGGCCACGGCCGGTCACCGCTTCCCCTGACGGCATCCGGCCCGTCGAGCCGCCCACCTTCCCGGACCCGTACGCCGGTGACGACGCCATCGAAGCCGGCGCACCCCACCTGCCCGGCGACCGGCGACCGGCGACACTACGACCGCGGACCCCGTGCCACCCGCGGACCCCGCGCCGCCCGTCACCCTCCACGTCACCGGCGCCGCCTCCCCGGACCACGCACCCCATGACCACAGACACCACAGGCTCACAGGGGCCACACATGACGCCGCGGGCACCAGCACACCCGAGCCGCACTCACCGCGCCCCCGGGACAGCCCGCCGGACCACCGTGGAGATTCCCGTTCCGGCTGATCCGGCCCGCACCCGAATGCGGACCTCCCCCTTCCCGTCGTAACGCTGCGTAACCTGCGTGCAATACAGCGCCACAGATCCACCCCCGGCCGCACCCACTCCGCAGAGCGTTTCCCGCTCGTTCGAAGCGCCCGCGGGCCCACATCCCAACGACCGGGCCCACGGCCAAGCGGAAGTGCGGGTTCTCAGCATGCGGACTGGCGAGAATTCACGCCAAAACGGTGGAGAGCCCCCTTTGCCGAAGTCCGCTCTCCATCACGTCATAACAAGAAAGTCACAAGCCCGCCCACGGCGATGCCCGGGCCCGCGAACCGGGCTTAGAGTCACGGCCAGTCACCGCTCCATCGGGAGTTCGGTACCAGCGCGGCACCAGCCGCCCCCACCGAGGTGGCAGTGCCTGCGGAAAGGACTGATTGTGCGACGTTCCATGGTGATACTTACCTCCGTCCTCGCGACTGGAGCTCTGACGCTCACCGCCTGCGGCTCCCGTGACGACAATGGCGGCGACAGTGGCGACAACGGGGACACCACCACCCTGACGATCGGCGTCAGCGCCCCCCTGTCCGGCGAGAACTCGACCACCGGCCTGGGCATCCAGTACGGCGCCCAGATCGCCGTCGACGACGCCAACAAGAACAAGCTCGTCCCCGGCGTGACGTTCAAGCTCAAGGCCCTGGACGACAAGGCGCAGCCCGCCACCGGCCAGCAGAACGCCACCGCGATCACCGCCGACAAGACCGCCGTCGGCGCCGTCGGCCCGCTGAACTCCGGCGTCGCCCAGACCATGCAGCAGGTCTTCGCCTCCGCCGACATGGTCCAGATCTCCCCCGCGAACACCGCCCCCGAGCTGACCCAGGGCAAGAACTGGCAGACGGACAAGAAGCGGCCGTTCAAGACGTACTTCCGCACCGCCACCACCGACGAACTCCAGGGCAGCTTCGCCGCCCAGTACGCCTTCAACGACCTGAAGAAGAAGAAGGCCTTCGTCGTCGACGACAAGCAGACCTACGGCGCCGGCCTCGCCAAGATCTTCAACGAGCAGTTCAAGAAGCTCGGCGGCCAGGTCGTCCAGACCGACCACGTCAACACCGGCGCCAAGGACTTCGGCTCCCTCGTCACCAAGATCAAGAACTCCGGCGCCGACCTGCTCTACTACGGCGGCCAGTACGACGAGTCCTCCCTGCTCACCAAGCAGCTCAAGGACGCCGGCGTCAAGATCCCGCTCTTCGGCGGCGACGGCATGTTCGCCTCCACCTACATCGAGACCGCCGGCGCCTCCGCCGAAGGCGACCTCGTCACCGCCATCGGCGTCCCCGCCGACACCCTGCCCGCCGCCAAGACCTTCATCGAGACCTACAAGGCCAAGGGCTACAAGGGTGACTACGGCGCCTACGGTGCCTACGCCTACGACGCCACCACCGCCATCATCAAGTCCGTGAAGGCCGCCGTCGACGCCAACGACGGCAAGGTCCCCACCGACATCAACGCCCTGCGCACCAGCGTCGTCGACGGAGTCCAGAAGTCCGACTTCGAAGGCCTCACCGGCAAGGTCTCCTTCGACCAGTACGGCGACACCACCAACAAGCAGCTGACCGTCTACCAGGTCGAAAAGGGCGCCTGGAAGGCCGTCGACACCGGCACCGCCGACCTCGGCTGACCCGGAACCTCAAGCACATCCCCCACGGGCCGCGCGGAAGGAGGACCCCGACCGCGCGGCCCGTTCCCACACCCGGACTTCCGCACACCAGTGCACCCCAGACCCTGCACACCACCAGTGCACACGACCACCAGCGACATGGAGGCCACGCGGTGAACACCCTGCCGCAGCAGCTGGCCAACGGGCTGCTTCTAGGCTCGATGTACGGGCTGATCGCCATCGGCTACACGATGGTGTACGGCATCGTCCAGCTCATCAACTTCGCGCACGGCGAAATCTTCATGACCGGAGCCTTCGGCGCCCTCACGGTCTACTTCTACATCCTCCCCGACGGCACCGCGATGGCCATCGCCGTCCCCCTGATGCTGATAGGCGGCGCCATCGTCGCCATCCTCATCGCCGTCGGAGCAGAACGATTCGCCTACCGGCCACTGCGCGGAGCACCACGGCTAGCACCACTCATCACCGCCATCGGCCTCTCCCTGGCCCTCCAGGAAGTCGTCCGCAACTTCTACCCCGACGCCGACCGCGCCCGCGCCTTCCCCGGCCTCGACACCCTCCACCACATCGGCTCCGTCACCATCAAGGACGCCGACATCTTCCTCATCGTCGCCGCGATCGTGTGCATGTCCTCCCTCGCCTACTTCGTCCGCAAGAGCCGCACCGGCCGCGCCATGCAGGCCACCGCGCAGGACCCGGACACCGCCCAGCTCATGGGCATCGACACCAACCGCATCATCGTCATCGCCTTCGCCATCGGCGGCTTCTTCGCCGCCGTGGCCGCCGTGGCGTACGGCATGAAATACGGCAGCGTCGACTACCGCATGGGCTTCCTCATGGGCCTCAAGGCGTTCACCGCCGCCGTCCTCGGCGGC
The DNA here is from genome assembly GCF_053591515.1 of Streptomyces sp. NPDC003011. Classification (NCBI taxonomy): domain Bacteria; kingdom Bacillati; phylum Actinomycetota; class Actinomycetes; order Kitasatosporales; family Streptomycetaceae; genus Streptomyces; species Streptomyces sp. NPDC003011. Next base: position 215,914 of record NZ_JBSFTY010000002.1, on the reverse strand, counting down.
ATCGGCAACATCTACGGCGCCATGCTCGGCGGCCTCGTCCTCGGCATCGCCGAAACCCTCGCGTCCGCCTACATCGACGGAGTCCCCGGCATGCAGCAGCTCGGCGGCCAGGGCTGGGCCGACGTCTGGGCCTTCTGCCTCCTCATCCTCGTCCTCCTCGTCAGGCCACAAGGCCTGCTCGGCGAACGCGTCGCGGACAGGGCGTGATGACATGACCGAGACCAAGAACCCCACCCCCTCGGCCGTGGACACCCCCACCGAGAACCGCGCCCTGGTGCCCCTGCCCACCCCGGCAGCCCGCGCACTCCTCCTCGCCGGCGGCATCGCCACCACCGCCTCCACCTTCCTCGCCTGGACCTGGACCTCCGAATTCCCCGGTAACCTCACCGTCACCGGATACCCCGGCGGCCTCCAATGGCTCACCCTCACCGCCGGCGTCCTCACCACCCTGTTCGCCCTCGCCGCCTACGGCGTCCGCGGCCTCCGCTGGCTCACGCCCGCCCGCAACAACGCGCCGCTCGTCCTCAGCGCCCTCGCGGGCTTCGGCGTCACCTGGTACACCGTCCTCGCGATCAGCACCAAACTCGGCGGCCTCGCCAACCTCGAACCCGGCGCCTGGATCGCCGCCGTCGCCTCCCTCATCCCCCTCCTCGGCGCCCTCGCGCTCCCCGAGAAGACCACCGGCGACACCAAGGAACACCTCAAGGCCTACATCACCAAGGCCGAAAAGATCCCCGCCCCCCAGGACATCTCCCCCTGGCTCGAGCGCGCGATCATCACCATCGTCACGATCATCGGCCTCGGCGTCTTCACCTACGGCATCGACACCGAATACGGCGAACTCTTCATCGGCTACCTCATCGTCGTCATCTTCTCCCTCTGGGCCCTGCACACCGCAGGCGTACTCGACCGCTTCTCCCGCCTCGTCGCCCACCACCGCAGCTTCACGCTCGCCATGGGCTTCGCCGCCGCGATCGCGTTCCCCTTCACCCAGAGCGACGACCACTACGCCAACATCGGCGTCAACATCCTCATCTTCGGAACCGTCGCCCTCGGCCTCAACATCGTCGTCGGCCTCGCCGGACTCCTCGACCTCGGATACGTCGCCTTCCTCGGCGTCGGCGCCTACACCGCCGCCCTCGTCTCCGGCTCCGAGTTCTCCCGCTTCTCCGGCGTCCAGTTCCCCTTCTGGGCCGCCGCCCTCACCGGCGCCGCCGCCAGCCTCGTCTTCGGCGTCCTCATCGGCGCCCCCACCCTGCGCCTGCGCGGCGACTACCTCGCCATCGTCACCCTCGGCTTCGGAGAGATCTTCCGCATCGCCGTCAACAACATGGACGGCGACTCCGGACCCGACATCACCAACGGCCCCAACGGCATCCCCTCCATCCCCGACCTCAGCTTCTTCGGCTTCAACCTCGGCCAATCCCACGACATCGCCGGCTTCACCCTCGGCCGATTCGCCAACTACTACCTCCTGATGGTCCTCATCATGGCCATCGTCGTCCTCGTCTACACCCGCGCCGCCGACTCCCGCATCGGCCGCTCCTGGATCGCCATCCGCGAAGACGAGACCGCCGCCACCGCCATGGGCATCAACGGCTTCCGCGTCAAACTCATCGCCTTCGCCCTCGGCGCCACCCTCGCCGGCCTCGCCGGCACCGTCAGCGCCCACGTCACCTACAGCGTCGTCCCCACCCCCTACCAGTTCGCCGGATCCACACCCCCCAACTCGGCGTTCCTCCTCGCCGCCGTCGTCCTCGGCGGCATGGGCACCGTCGCCGGCCCCATCCTCGGCGCCGCACTCCTCTACCTCCTCCCCGAGAAGCTGGTCTTCCTCCAGGACAAGTCGCTGCTCGCGTTCGGCATCGCCCTCATCCTGCTGATGCGCTTCCGCCCCGAAGGCATCATCGCCAACCGCCGCCGCCAGCTCGAATTCCACGAGACCGGCCAACTCGACGTACCAGAACAGACGACGCTCACCGACACACCGGGGACCGTCACCAAGGCGGGGGCGTGACCACCATGACCACACCTGTACTCGAAGCACGCGACGTCACCATGCGCTTCGGCGGCCTCACCGCCGTCCGCTCCGTCGACTTCACCGTCAACGAAGGCGAGATCGTCGGCCTCATCGGCCCCAACGGCGCCGGCAAGACCACCTTCTTCAACTGCCTCACCGGCCTCTACATCCCCACCGAGGGCACCGTCTCCTACAAGGGCACCGTCCTGCCGCCCAAACCCCACCTCGTCACCCAGGCAGGCATCGCCCGCACCTTCCAGAACATCCGCCTGTTCGCCAACATGACGGTCCTGGAAAACGTCCTCGTAGGCCGCCACACCCGCACCAAAGAAGGCCTCTGGTCCGCCCTCCTGCGCGGCCCCGGCTTCAAGAAAGCCGAAAAGGCCAGCGAAGAACGCGCCATGGAACTCCTCGAGTTCATCGGCCTCGCCCACAAGCGCGACCACCTCGCCCGCAACCTCCCCTACGGCGAACAGCGCAAGCTCGAAATCGCCCGCGCCATGGCCAGCGAACCCGGCATCCTGCTCCTCGACGAGCCCACCGCCGGCATGAACCCCCAGGAAACCCGCGCCGCCGAAGAACTCGTCTTCGCCATCCGCGACCAGGGCATCGCCGTCCTCGTCATCGAGCACGACATGCGCTTCATCTTCAACCTGTGCGACCGCGTCGCCGTCCTCGTCCAGGGCGAAAAGCTCGTCGAAGGCACCTCCGACGTCGTCCAGGCCGACGAACGCGTCATCGCCGCCTACCTCGGCGAACCGTTCGAGGGCGCACCCGGAGAGGCCGAAGCCGCGGAAGTCACCGCCGCCGAAGCCGCCGCCGAGGCGCCCAGCACCACCAGCACCAAGGGAGAAGCCAAGTGACCGCACTCCTCGAAGTCGAGGACCTCCGGGTCTCCTACGGCAAGATCGAAGCCGTCAAAGGCATCTCCTTCAGCGTCGAAGCCGGCCAGGTCGTCACCCTCATCGGCACCAACGGCGCCGGCAAGACCACCACCCTGCGCACCCTCTCCGGCCTGCTGAAGCCCACCAGCGGGAAGATCCTCTTCGACGGCAAGCCCCTCACCGGCATCGCCGCCCACAAGATCGTCGCCCTCGGCCTCGCCCACTCCCCCGAAGGCCGGCACATCTTCCCCCGCCTCACCATCGCGGAGAACCTCCAGCTCGGCGCCTTCCTCCGCAAGGACAAAGAAGGCATCGACAAGGACATCCAACGCGCCTACGACCTCTTCCCCATCCTCGGAGAGCGCCGCAAGCAAGCCGCCGGAACCCTCTCCGGCGGCGAACAGCAGATGCTCGCCATGGGCCGCGCACTCATGTCCCAGCCCAAACTGCTCATGCTCGACGAGCCCTCCATGGGCCTCTCCCCGATCATGATGCAGAAGATCATGGCGACCATCTCCGAACTGAAGTCCCAGGGCACCACCATCCTCCTGGTCGAACAGAACGCCCAGGCGGCCCTCTCCCTGGCCGACCACGGACACGTCATGGAAGTCGGCAACATCGTCCTGTCCGGCACCGGACAGAACCTGCTGCACGACGAATCCGTACGCAAGGCGTACCTGGGCGAGGACTAGAGCACCTCACCCGTACGCGAGCACGGCAAAGGCCCGCTCCCCGGCACAGGGAGCGGGCCTCTTCGTACGGACCTACAAGCGCCCGGGAGCAGAGGGCGCGCTCAGCCCTTGCTCGCCTTCTTCTCGTCGGCGTCCGCGATGACCGCCTCCGCGACCTGCTGCATCGACATCCGGCGGTCCATCGACGTCTTCTGGATCCACCGGAACGCCGCCGGCTCCGTCAGCCCGTACTCCGTCTGCAGAATCGACTTCGCCCGGTCCACCAGCTTCCGCGTCTCCAGCCGCTGGGACAGGTCCGCGACCTCGTTCTCCAGCTCCCGCAGCTCCGTGAACCGCGAGACCGCCATCTCGATCGCCGGAACGACATCACTCTTGCTGAACGGCTTCACCAGATACGCCATCGCACCGGCGTCCCGCGCCCGCTCCACCAGATCGCGCTGCGAGAAGGCCGTCAGCATCAGCACCGGGGCGATGCGCTCCTCGGCGATCTTCTCGGCCGCGGAGATGCCGTCCAGCTTGGGCATCTTCACGTCCAGGATGACCAGGTCCGGCTTGTGCTCACGGGCGAGCTCCACGGCCGCCTCACCGTCACCGGCCTCGCCGACGACGCTGTAGCCCTCCTCCTCCAGCATCTCTTTGAGGTCGAGCCGGATCAGGGCCTCGTCCTCGGCGATGACGACACGGGTCGTCAGCGGAGGCACGTGCGACTTGTCGTCGTCGGGCGCGTCTACGGGCTGGGGCGACTCGGGGGCGGTCACGGGGGCTCCTCGTTCAGGGCGGAGTACTGCTCCCAAGAGCGTACCTAGCTGCGGTAAGGTGGGGGCGCGGAGGGTCAAGGGAAACCTTGGATTCTGCGGGCCCCGGTAGCCCAATTGGCAGCAGGCAATGGATTCAAAACCCATACAGTGTCGGTTCGAGTCCGACCCGGGGCACTTTTCCTTCGAATCCAAGGTCAGCCCTCCGAAGCGGATGTCCACGTTCTCGTGAACATCCGCTTTTTGCTGCGTGTCGTCGCGATCACTTTCGCAAGGTGTCCGTATGTACGACCTCGGCACACGCAAGCGAGCACTCGCGCTGGTCAGTCAGGGGCGCAGCCTCAATTCCGTCAGCCGGGAGACCGGTATCTCACGGGCCACGATCCGTGCTTGGCAAGAGCGCCTTGAACCCCTGGCTCGCATCGCGCCTCCGGACCCGGGACCGCCCGCGGACGACCGCGCGTACGCCTACCTGCTGGGCCTCTACCTCGGCGACGGCTGCATCAGCGCCCACCCCCGCGGCGGCTACTACCTCCGCATCGCATGCGCCGATGCGTGGCCCGGTCTTATCCAGCAGTGCCGTGAAGCCATCACGAAGGTGCGTCCTGGCATCGGCGTCTACGCCCTTCAGAAGGAGGGCTGCACGATGATGACCAGCTACTCCCCGCACTGGCCCCGGCTCTTCCCTCAACACGGCCCCGGCAAGAAGCATGAGCGGACCATCACCCTGGAAGCCTGGCAGCAAGCCATCGTCGACGCCCACCCCTGGGAGTTCATCCGCGGCCTGATCCACTCCGACGGATGCCGCATCACCAACTGGACGACTCGCCTCGTCGCCGGTGAGCGCAAGCGCTACGAATACCCCCGGTACTTCTTCACCAACAAGTCGGACGACATCAGGGCACTCTTCACGGACACCCTCGACAAGGTCGGTGTCGAGTGGACCACCCTCGCCCGGGGCAGCGACCCGTTCAACATCTCCATCGCCCGCAAAGCCTCCGTCGCCCTCATGGACACGCACGTGGGCCCCAAACACTGACCCTGGCCGGGCTACTTGTCGTCCTCCCCGATGTGGTGCACCCGCACCAGGTTCGTCGAGCCTGAGACCCCGGGCGGCGAGCCGGCGGTGATGACGACCGTGTCGCCCCTGTCGCAGCGGCCGTACTTCAGCAGCAGTTCGTCCACCTGGGCGACCATCGCGTCGGTCGAGTCGGCGTGGGGACCGAGGAAGGTCTCGACCCCCCAGGTGAGGCTGAGCTGGGAGCGGGTGGCCGGTTCGGGGGTGAAGGCGAGGAGCGGGATCGGGGAGCGGTAGCGCGACAGGCGGCGGACCGTGTCGCCGGACTGGGTGAAGGCGACCAGGAACCTGGCGCCGAGGAAGTCGCCCATCTCGGCTGCCGCTCGGGCGACGGCGCCGCCCTGGGTGCGGGGCTTGTTGCGTTCCGTCAGGGGTGGGAGGCCCTTGGTGAGGATGTCCTCCTCGGCCGCTTCGACGATCTTCGCCATCGTGCGGACCGTTTCGGCGGGGTATTTTCCGACGCTGGTCTCGCCGGAGAGCATCACGGCGTCGGTGCCGTCGATGACGGCGTTGGCGACGTCGCTCGCCTCCGCCCTGGTGGGGCGGGAGTTCTCGATCATGGAGTCGAGCATCTGGGTGGCGACGATGACCGGTTTGGCGTTGCGTCTGGCGAGTTTGATGGCGCGTTTCTGGACGAGGGGGACCTGTTCGAGGGGCATTTCGACGCCGAGGTCGCCGCGGGCGACCATGATGCCGTCGAAGGCGGCGACGATGTCGTCGATGGCTTCGACGGCCTGGGGTTTCTCGATTTTGGCGAGGACGGGGAGGCGTCGGCCTTCCTCGTCCATGATGCGGTGGACGTCCTGGATGTCGCGGCCGCCGCGGACGAAGGAGAGGGCGATGATGTCGCAGCCCGCGTGCAGGGCCCAGCGGAGGTCGGCTTCGTCCTTGCCGGAGAGGGCGGGGACGGACACCGCGACTCCGGGGAGGTTGAGGCCTTTGTGGTCGGAGACCATGCCGCCTTCGATGACGGTGGTGTGGACGCGGGGGCCGTCGATCTCGGTGACCTGGAGGCTGACTCTGCCGTCGTCGACGAGGATGTGTTCGCCGGGGGTGACGTCGGTGGCGAGGCCGGCGTGGGTGGTGCCGCAGGTGTGGCGGTCTCCTTCGGTGTCCTCGTCGGTGGTGAGGGTGAAGGTGTCGCCGCGTTCGAGAAGTACGGGGCCTTCGGCGAAGCGGCCGAGGCGGATCTTCGGGCCTTGGAGGTCGGCGAGGACGCCGACGCTGCGGCCGGTCTCGTCGGAGGCCTTGCGTACGCGGTGGTAGCGCTCCTCGTGTTCGGCGTGGGTGCCGTGGCTGAGGTTGAGGCGGGCGACGTCCATTCCGGCGTGGACCAGGGCTTTGATCTGGTCGTACGAGTCGGTTGCGGGGCCCAGGGTGCAGACGATTTTCGCTCGGCGCATGAGGCGACCCTAGGGCTTACCGGTGGGTAGGGAATTCGTTGGGCGTGGCTGCTCAACCACCTTTGGGTGAAGGGTTGTTGTCGAGGGTTGAAGGGTGCGCGAGGACCCTCCGACGGGTGTTCGAGGGGCGTGTTCCTGTGCGGTCGGGGGGGGTGTGGTCGCAGGTGCGGTCACAGGTGCGGGGGCACCATCGTGAAGCGGGCGTTGACATGCGCGTGGACGCGTTGGCGTTGGGGTTCGAGGTCGAGGGGGGCGGCGGCGGTCTCCTCGACGGCGTGGGCCATGGAGCGCATGCGGCCGGCGGGTGCGGCGGGGTAGGCGGGTGGGGTGTTCTCGGCGCCGATGTCGGCGAGTTCGACGAGGGCGGCGAGGGTGGTGCCGAGTGCTTCGGCGTATTCCCGGGCGCGTTGGACGGCTTCGCGTACTGCTTGTTGGCGGGCTTCTCGGTGGGCGGGTGAGTCGGGGCGCAGGGCCCACCAGGGGCCGTCGACGCGGGTGAGGTCGAGGTCGGCGAGGCGGGTGGTGAGTTCGCCGAGGGCGGTGAAGTCGGTGAGTTCGGCGGTGAGGTGGACGCGGCCGTGGTAGGCGTGGACGCGTTCGCCGCGGCCTTCTTTGAGTTGGGGGGTGATGGAGAAGGCGCCGGTTTCGAGTCGTTCGACTGCTTCGCCGTAGGTTTTGATGAGGTTGAGGGCGGTGGTGTTGCGGCGGGTGAGGTCGTCGAGGGCGGCGCGGCGGTCTTTGCCGCGGGAGGCGACGGTGACGGTGATGCGGGCGATTTCGGGGTCGACTTCGAGGCGGGCTTCGCCGCGGACGGCGATGCGGGGGGCGTCGGGGGTGCCGTAGGGGACGGCGGGGCGGGTGTCGTCGGCCGGTTCGGTGGTCATGCGTCCCACTGTGTCAGTCGCTCTGTGTTCGCGGTCGTTGTTGGTCACCAGATCGAAACCTGCGGGGTCTGTTCTGGTCGGGCGTGCGCGGGTCAGAATCTACGCGCGTCATTGATCCGTCCCGAGGAGTTCGAGCCATGCCGTTGAATCGCCTGAATCGCCGGAAGTTCCTGAAGAAGTCCGCCGTGACCGGGGCGGGGGTGGCGCTGGCGGGTGCGGTGGCGGCTCCGGCGGCGCAGGCCGCGGAGGCGAAGAAGGGGCCGAGGCCGTCGAAGCGGTACGCGCTGACGGTGATGGGCACGACCGACCTGCACGGTCATGTCTTCAACTGGGACTACTTCAAGGACGCGGAGTACGCCGACGCGCAGGGCAACGCGCAGGGTCTGGCGCGGGTGTCGACGCTGGTGAACCAGGTCCGTGAAGAGAAGGGCCGGGGGAACACGCTGTTGCTGGATGCCGGGGACACGATTCAGGGCACTCCGCTGACGTATTACTACGCGAAGGTGGATCCGATCACCGCCGAGGGCGGTCCGGTGCATCCGATGGCGGCGGCGATGAACGCGATCGGGTATGACGCGGTGGCGCTCGGCAACCACGAGTTCAATTACGGCATCGAGACGCTGCGGAAGTTCGAGGAGCAGTGTGATTTTCCGCTGCTGGGTGCGAACGCGCTGGACGCGAAGACGCTGAAGCCGGCTTTTCCGCCGTATTTCATCAAGAAGTTCCCGGTGAAGGGTGCGCCGCCGGTGACGGTGGCGGTTCTGGGTCTGACCAATCCTGGTATCGCGATCTGGGACAAGGCGTATGTGCAGGGCAGGCTGACGTTCCCGGGGCTGGAGGAGCAGGCGGCGAAGTGGGTGCCGAAGCTGCGGTCGATGGGTGCGGACGTGGTGGTGGTGTCGGCGCATTCCGGGTCGTCGGGTACGTCGTCGTACGGTGATCAGTTGCCGTATGTGGAGAACTCGGCGGCGTTGGTGGCGCGGCAGGTGCCGGGGATCGACGCGATTCTCGTCGGGCACGCGCATGTGGAGATTCCGGAGCTGCTGGTCACGAACGAGAAGTCCGGGAAGACGGTGGTGCTGTCGGAGCCGCTGGCGTATGCGGAGCGGCTGTCGTTGTTCGACTTCGAGCTGGAGTTCGTGAAGGGGCGCTGGCGGGTCGAGTCGGTGAAGGCGTCAGTGCGGAACTCGAACTCGGTCGCCGACGATCCGCGGATCACCAGGTTGCTGAAGGACGATCACGATGTGGTCGTGGCGTATGTGAACCAGGTGGTCGGTACGGCGACGGAGACGTTGACGACGGTGGAGGCGCGGTACAAGGACGCGCCGATCATCGATCTGATCACCAGGGTGCAGGAGGACGTGGTCAGGGCGGCGCTGGCGGGTACGGAGTTCGCGTCGGTGCCGGTGATCGCGCAGGCGTCGCCGTTCTCGCGGACGTCGGCGATTCCGGCCGGGGATGTGACGATCCGGGATCTGTCGAGTCTGTACGTGTATGACAACACGCTGGTCGCGAAGGTGATGACGGGGGCGCAGATCCGGGCGTACCTGGAGTACTCGGCGCAGTATTTCGTGCAGACGGCGGCGGACGCGGTGGTCGACGTGGCGAAGCTGACGAATGCGGGTGGTCGTCCGGATTACAACTACGACTATGTGTCGGGGCTGTCGTACGAGATCGACATCGCGCAGCCGGCGGGTGCGCGGATCAGGAATCTGTCGTACGGGGGTGCGGCGTTGGATGACGCGCAGCAGTTCGTGCTGGCGGTGAACAACTACCGGGCGAATGGTGGGGGTGCGTTCCCGCATGTGGCGTCGGCGCGGGAGGTGTGGTCGGAGTCGACGGAGATCCGGACGCGGATCGCGGAGTGGGTGACGGAGAAGGGTGTGCTGGATCCGAAGGAGTTCGCGTCGGTGGACTGGACGTTGACGCGGGACGGTACGCCGGTGTTCTAGGGGTCCGGCGGGTCCGGCGGGGGTTCGGAGGGGTGACGTCCACGGCGTCGGCGAGCGTGTTCTCGCCGGCGCCGTCGGCGTCTCGCAGGGTGCTTCTCACCTTCTGTCGACGAGTGGGGTGAGGGTCCGGGGGGCCTGTCGGGCCGGGGGGACGTGGGGCTGGGGTTCGAGTCCGAAGGTGGTGAAGGCGGTTCGGGTGGGCAGCGGGTAGGGGTCGTGGTCCGTGAGGGAGTTGAGGATGGTGGCGCTGCGCCAGGCGGCGAGGCCGAGGTCGGGGGTGCCGACGCCGTGAGCGTGCCGGGCGGCGTTCTGGACGTACACCGAGCCGGTGACGGACGGGTCGAGGACGAGGCGGAACTGTTCGTCGACGCGGGGGCGTTCGCGGCTGTCGCGGCGCAGGTAGGGGTCGAGGCCGGCGAGGACGCGGTCGAGGGGGCGTTCGCGGTAGCCGGTGGCGAGGACGACGGCGTCGGTGGTGAGGCGGGAGCGGGTGTGCTGCTGGATGTGTTCGAGGTGGAGTTCGACCTTGGTGGTGGCGATGCGGCCGGCGGTGCGGACGCGGACGCCGGGGGTGAGGACGGCGTCGGGCCAGCCGCCGTGCAGGCTGCGGCGGTAGAGCTCGTCGTGGATGGCGGCGATGGTGGCGGCCTCGATGCCTTTGTGGAGTTGCCACTGGGCGGTGACGAGGCGGTCGCGGACGGCTTCGGGGAGGGCGTGGAAGTAGCGGGTGTAGTCGGGGGTGAAGTGTTCGAGGCCGAGCTTGGAGTACTCCATGGGGGCGAAGGCCTCGGTGCGGCCGAGCCAGTGGAGTCGTTCGCGGCCTGCGGGGCGGTGGCGGAGCAGGTCGAGGAAGATCTCGGCGCCGGACTGTCCTGAGCCGATGACGGTGACGTGGCCGGCGGTGAGCAGGGTGTCGCGGTGGTCGAGGTAGTCGGCGGCGTGGACGACGGGCACGGCGGGGGTCTCGACGAGGGGTGCGAGCGGTTCGGGGACGTAGGGCTCGGTGCCGATGCCGAGGACGACGTTTCTCGTGTAGGTGCGGCCGAGGGCTTCGGCTTCTCCGTCGGTGTCGAGCTGGGTGAAGTCGACTTCGAAGACGTCGCGTTCGGGGTTCCAGCGGACGGCGTCGACCTGGTGGCCGAAGTGCAGTGCGGGGAGGTTCTCGCTGACCCAGCGGCAGTAGGCGTCGTATTCGGCGCGCTGGATGTGGAAGCGCTCGGCGAAGTAGAAGGGGAAGAGACGCTCGCGGGCCTTGAGGTAGTGGAGGAAGCTCCAGGGGCTGGTGGGGTCGGCGAGGGTGACCAGGTCGGCGAGGAAGGGGACCTGGATGGTGGCGCCTTCGATGAGCAGGCCGGGGTGCCAGTCGAAGGCGGGGTGTTGTTCGTAGAAGACGGTGTCGAGGTCGGTGAGGGGGTGGGCGAGGGCGGCGAGGGAGAGGTTGAGGGGGCCGATGCCGATGCCGACGAGGTCGCGGGGCCGGTCGGGTTGGTGGAGTGGGGGGTGGCTCATCGGGGGGTGGTTCCTTCCGCGAGGTGCAGGAGCCCGGCCAGGTCGTCGGGTCGGGTGTGGGGGTTGAGGAGGGTCGCCTTGAGCCAGAGCCGGCCGTCGAGGCGGGCACGGCCGAGGACGGCGCGGCCTTCGGTGAGGAGGCGTCGGCGTACGGCGGCGACGGTGTCGTCGGTGGCGCCGGCGGGCCGGAACAGGACGGTGCTGATGGTGGGCCGGTCGTACAGCTCGTAGCCGGGGTGGGCGTGGACGAGGGCGGCCAGTTGCTGTGCCCGGTCGCAGACCTGGTCGACGAGTGCGCCGAGGCCGGTGCGGCCGAGGGTGGTGAGGGTGACGGCGATCTTGAGGACGTCGGGGCGGCGGCTGGTGCGTAGGGAGCGGCCGAGGAGGTCGGGCAGTCCGGCGTCGGTGTCGTCGTCGGCGTTGAGGTAGTCGGCGTGCTGGTGCAGGGCGGTGAGGTCGTGCGGGTCGGTGACGGTGAGGAGGCCGGCGGCGATGGGCTGCCAGCCGAGTTTGTGCAGGTCGAGGGTGACGGTGTCGGCGGCTTCGAGTCCGGTGAGCCGGTGGCGGTGGCGGTCGCTGAGGAGGAGTCCCCCGCCGTAGGCGGCGTCGATGTGGAGGCGGGCTGCGTGGGCCGTGCACAGGGCGGCGATCTCGGGCAGGGGGTCGATGAGTCCGGCGTCGGTGGTGCCGGCGGTGGCGGCGACGAGCAGGGGGCCGGGCAGGGTGGTGAGGGCTTCGTCGAGGGCGGCGGGGTCGAGGGTGCCGGCGGGGGCGGGCACGACGACGGGGTCGGGCAGTCCGAGCAGCCAGGCGGCGCGGGGCAGCGAGTGGTGGGCGTTGGCGCCGTGGACGAGGCGGATGCCTGCGCCGTGCCGTTCGCGGGCCAGGAGGAGGGCGAGGTGGTTGGATTCGGTGCCGCCGGTGGTGACGAGGGCGTCGGCGGCGCCGGCCTCCCGGGCGAGGGCCCGGGTCACCAGGGCCTCCAGTGCGGAGGCGGCCGGGGCCTGGTCCCAGGAGTCGAGGGAGCAGTTGAGGGCGCTGGCCGCGAGGTCGGCGGCGGTGGCGACGGCGAGGGGCGGGCAGTGCAGGTGGGCGGCGCAGTGGGGGTGGGCGGGGTCGGCGGAACCCTCGGCGAGGGCGGTGACGAGGCGTCGTAGGGCGTCCGGGTCGCCCTCCTCGGGCAGGACGTCGCCGACCGCGTCCCGGACGTGTGCGGCGACCGTTTCCGGGCCGCCCGCCGGGAGTGGTCCGCCGCGGGCCCGGGTGCCGTCGCGCAGCGCGTCGAGGACGGTGTCGAGCAACGGCCGCAGGGCGTGGGGGCCTTCGGGTCCTGAGGCGAGCGGCGGCATGCTCATCGGTGTCCTCCGGGGCGCTGCTGGGGCCGGGTGGTTCCAGCTTGTACGCGGTCGCGTGGGCGCGCCCGGGAGGTTCAACGATCAGAACCCGAAAGGGGGTACGTGTGCCCGTGCGGGGCTTCGGCGGTGAGGAGGCAGGCGGGCGGGGCCGCGGCGGGGGCTGCGGCTTCCGGACGCCGTTGCTGACCCGGACTGTCCTTTCGCGGGGCTTCGGCCGTGAGTGGGAGTCGCCGGGCCGTCACGGCGGCTGCCGCCCACGGGCCCGCGATACCGCCCGGGGCCCGTTGCTCGCTGTCCCGGACCGCCGCCCGACCCCCGCTGGCGTCCGGCCCCGCTGCCGCTCTCCTCAACGGGCCCGCCCTCAGGTCCCTGAGGGGCAGGGCGCGGCTGACCGAGGCTTCTTGGGTTCACGACCGGAGGCTTCCGTGTGGTCCCCGGCTCACTGGGCGCACGTGGGTGCGGGCGGCGGGGACCCGCCGTGCCCGTGTCGTGGTCCTACGCCTCCCGTACGCGGAGCGCGCGGGCCAGGTCGTCGAGTTGGTCGGTGAGTTTGCGGTGCAGGGCGGGGATGGGGTCGGCGTCGCGCAGGCACTGTTCGCCCAGGTGCAGGGTGTCGGCGTCGATGGCGTGGGCGGGGAAGGCCCAGCGGCCGGCGGCGTCCGCGATGGCGGGGCCGCGGCGGGCGGCGACGGCGACCGCGTCCTGGAAGTAGCGCGGTACGTACTCCCGTACCAGGTCGGTCTGTTCGGGCTGCCAGAAGCCCTGGGCGGTGGCGGTGAACAGGTAGTTGGACAGGTCGTCGGTGGCGAACATGGCGTCCCACGCCCGGCGCTTGGCGTCCGCGTCGGGCAGGGCGGCCCGGCAGCGGGCGGCGCCCTCCTGGCCGGTGGCGCTGGGGTCGCGTTCCAGTTCGGCGGTGATGGCGGCCTCGTCGGTGGCGCCGAGGACGGCGAGCCGGCCGAGGACGCGCCAGCGCAGTTCGGGGTCGAGTTCGGGTCCGCCGGGCACGGTGCCGTCGGCGAGCCAGGCGGCGAGGGTGTCGGGGTGGGCGGCGACGTCGATGCAGTGGCGTACGGCGATCAGGCGCAGGCCGGGGTGGTCGCCGTCCTCGGTGCGGCGGATGAGGTCGCGGCACAGGGCGGTGAGGGTGGCCAGGGCGGCGGGGCGCTCCTCGGGGGTGAGGTAGCGGTCGGCGACCTGGACGGAGGCGAAGGCGAGGACGCCCTGGACGAGGGCGAGGTCCGTCTCGTGCGGGAGGTGGGTGCGGGCGGCCTCCAGGTAGGCGGCGGCGGGCAGTTCGCCGTCGCGGACGGCGTCCCTGAGGGCGTTCCACACGACCGCGCGGGTGAGCGGTTCGGGCAGGCCGCAGAGGGCGGTGGTGACCGTCCGGAAGGATTCGGGGTCGAAGCGGATCTTGGCGTAGGTGACGTCGCCGTCGTTGAGGAGGAGCAGGGCGGGGCGCTTGCCGATGGGGTGGGGTCCGCCGGCTGCGGTCTGCGGGACGTCGAGGTCGAGACGTTCGCGCAGGACGAGGTGGTGCATCTCGTCGGTGACGTCCTGGTCGTAGAGGCCGACGGCGATGCGGTGGGGGCGGCTGCCGGTGTGGTCGACGGTGAGGGTGCAGGTGCCGCCGTCGGGGGTGATGCGCGGGGTGAGGGTGTCGACGCCGGTGGTGCGCAGCCAGGCGTCGGCCCAGGCGTGGACGTCCCGGTCGGTGTGGGCGGCGAGGGAGTCGATGAGGTCGGCGAGGGTGGCGTTGGCGAACTTGTGGCGGGCGAAGTGGGTGTTGATGCCGGCCAGGAAGTCCTTCTCGCCGAGCCAGGTCACCAGCTGGCGCAGGGCGGAGGCGCCCTTGGCGTAGGAGATGCCGTCGAAGTTCAGCAGCGCGGCGGCGGTGTCGTCGACGGCTTCGGGGGCGACGGGGTGGGTGGAGGGGCGCTGGTCGGCGTCGTAGCCCCAGGCTTTGCGGGCGACGCCGAAGTCGGTCCAGGTGTCGGTGAAGCGGGTGGCTTCGGTGAGGGTCTGGTAGCCCATGTACTCGGCGAAGGACTCGTTCAGCCAGATGTCGTCCCACCAGCGCAGGGTGACGAGGTCGCCGAACCACATGTGGGCCATCTCGTGGGCGATGACCACGGCGCGGGTCTGGCGTTCGGTGTCGGTGACGGCGGAGCGGTGGACGAACTCGTCGCGGAAGGTGACCAGTCCGGGGTTCTCCATGGCGCCGGCGTTGAACTCGGGGACGAACGCCTGGTCGTAGGAGTCGAAGGGGTAGGGCTCCTCGAACTTCTCGTGGTAGCGGTCGTAGCACTGGCGGGTGATGTCGAGGAGTTCGTCGGCGTCGGCGTCGAGGTACGGGGCCAGGGAGCGGCGGCAGTGGATGCCGAAGGGCAGGCCGCGGTGTTCGGTGCGGACGGAGTGCCAGGGGCCGGCGGCGACGGCGACGAGGTAGGTGGAGATCAGCGGGGTGGGCGCGGCCTGCCAGCGGCCGTCGCCGAGGTGGTCGGTGATGCCGTTGGCGAGGACGGTCCAGCCTTCGGGGGCCGTGACGGTGAGGTCGAAGACGGCCTTGAGGTCGGGCTGGTCGAAGGCGGCGAAGACGCGCTGGACGTCGTCCATGAACAGCTGGGTGTAGACGTAGCTCTCGCCGTCGGTGGGGTCGGTGAAGCGGTGCATGCCCTCGCCGGTGCGGGAGTAGCGCATGCTCGCGTCGACGCGCAGTTCGTGCTCGCCGGGGAGGAGGTTCTTCAGCGGGAGCCGGTTCTCGTCCAGGGTGTCCGGGTCCAGGGGCTGTCCGTCGAGGCTGACGGTGCGCAGGGTGGCGGGCTTGACCTCGACGAAGGTGTCCGTGGCGTCCTGGTCCGCGCGCACGGTGAACCGGATGACGGTGCGGGAGTCGAAGGTGTCGTCCCCGGCGGTCAGATCGAGGTCGATCGTGTAGCGGTGGACGTCGATGAGCCTGGCACGGGTCTGCGCTTCGGCGCGCGTCAGTACGGACATGCAGGCCATGCTGCCTGATGGCGTGGGCAAGGCACAGGGGCGGATCGGTACGCGGCCTATGTCCGGTCCTGTTCGAGCTGCCCGGTGTGCGCCTCTTGCGCGCGCTGGAGCGGAACCCGGGCGTCCGGGTGGGGCAGGGCGGGGCGCGGGGGAGGTTTCGCGGTCTCGGTGTGGTCCTTGGCCAGGGTGCGCAGGGCGCGTACCTCGTGTTCGAGGGCGAGGTGGCGCTGGTGGGTGTCGAACAGGTAGCGGACTTTGGTGCGCAGGGCCCACGGGTCGATGGGTTTCATGACGAGGTCGGCGACGCCGAGGCCGAAGGCTGCGGAGGCCAGTTCCTGGTCGGGGCCGAAGCCGGTGAGCAGGATGACCGGTATGTGCTGGGTCTGTTCCACGCGGCGCATGTAGCGCACGACGTCGAGGCCGCTGACGCCGGGCATGCGTACGTCGAGCAGGAGGAGGCCGACGTGGCCGCGCAGCACCTGTTTGAGTGCCTCGTCGCCGCTGGTGGCGCGGGCCAGCCGGTAGCCCAGCGGGGCCAGGGCGCTCTCCAGGGCGTACAGCGTGTCTTCGTGGTCGTCGACGATGAGGATCCTGGCATCCGGCGGCATGACCCGACGTCCCTCCCTCGTGGACAACCCAGCGTATGTCCGGTCAGCTGACGGGGAGTGCTCGTCGGCTGACAAGGAGTGCACAGCGCAGCATGCCTCTCGGAAGCTCCCGTGTCACGTCCCCGGGGCGTCGTGGGAGGTCAACCGGCCGGTCGCGCCGAGCCGTTCACGGCGTCCTCGGCGATGCGCTCGTGGTGCCTGATCACTTCGGCGACGATGAAGTTGAGGAATTTCTCGGCGAAGGCCGGGTCGAGTTTCGCGTTCTCCGCGAGGGCGCGCAGGCGTTCGATCTGGCGGGCCTCGCGGGCCGGGTCAGCGGGCGGCAGCTGGTGCCGGGCCTTGAGGTGGCCGACCTGCTGGGTGCACTTGAAGCGTTCGGCGAGCATGTGGACGACGGCCGCGTCGATGTTGTCGATGCTGTCGCGCAGCCGGGCGAGTTCCTCGCGGACCGCGGGGTCGACGTCCTGGGTGCCGGTGTTGCTGGTGGTCATGGGCGACCACATTACGGGGCGTGCTGCCGTTCGATCACGGGTGGATCGGCGGGGCCGGGGACCTGGCCGCTCCAGCCGTCGGAGGGCGTTGGCGGTTGCGGTGGCGGGCCCGGTGAAGTCGACGCAGCCGTCGTCGCGGCCGGGGCCGGTGCCGGGGTCGGGCGCGCGGGGGTGCGGCACGCCGGGGGTGAGCCACAGCGGCCCGGGCGCGGTGACGGTGGTGCGGCGGCCGTCGGGGGCCGCGTGCCGGCCGGACCGGCGCTGATGACGACGGCGACGTGGTGGTCGAGGGTGCGCGGGCCGGCGGACGGGCGGAGACCCTGGGGAGGATCGCCTCCCCACAGCGTCTCGGCCACGCGGCACCGGCCCCGCACCCGCGCGGTGAGCCCGCCCCCAGTTCCCCCGCGTCGTCGTCGGCGCGGACGGTGAGGTCCTGCGGTGTGCCGGCGCCGGTCGTGCGGCCGTTGAAGGCGGGGAGGTTCCGTCGGCGTCCCCGTAGAGTGGAATCGGGTTCACGGCGTCTTGGGGGTACGGGCGTGGCGAACGACGGACCGGTCGAGCACGGCTACCCGCATCTGGAGACGGTGCGGGCCGCCATCACCGCGCTGTACAGGCGGCTGTCGTACGACACCGTCCAGACGTTCGCGACCAGTGTGGCCCCCGTCGACGTGGCGTTCTGTGACACCGACGACCTGTATCTGGGGGCGCAGCGGGTGGCCCGTGAGCTGGTGCGGCACTACCGGTTGCCGGACGCCCGGCTGGTCGTCGGCTTCCGCGAGATGTCGCACGCGGCGAACGTCGAGCTCACCGCGGGTCCGGAGTACTTCGTCGAGCTCAACGACCGCTTCCGCACCCACCGCCGGGACATCGGGGCGGCTCTCGCGCACGAGGTGATGCACGTGTATCTGCACCGGCTCGGCCTGTCCTTCCCCGGCACCCGTGACAACGAGATCCTCACGGACACGGCGACGACGTATCTGGGCGCGGGGTGGCTGCTGCTGGACGCCTACCGGGAGGACGCGGCGTCCTCGCAGAAGCTGGGGTATCTCACGCCGGAGGAGTTCGGTTACGTTCTCGCCAAGCGGGCCCTGCTCTTCGGCGAGGACCCCTCGGTGTGGTTCACCAGCGCGCAGGCCTACACGGCGTACGTCAAGGGCATGGCGCGGGCCCGCCAGGACGGGCAGCAGCCGCCGCTGACGGCGGCGGGATGGGCGGGCCGGCGCCGCTACGCCCACGACCGCCGCCAGGCCGGCCCCGGGGCCGGCCCCGGGGCGCGGCCCGACGCCCCCTACGCGTTCACCCCCGACGGGAGCGGGCGGCTGCGGGTGTCCTTCCCCTGCCCGACCTGCCATCAGCGGATCAGGGTGGCGGTACGGGGGCGGGTCCGGGCGCGGTGCGCGCTGTGCCGGACGGTACTGGAGTGCGACACGTAGGTGCGGGTGCGTGCTGCGGGGGTCTGCCGTCGGCGGTGCGCGCACCGGCCACCGCGGTGCCCGGCCGGTGTTCTCCTACGCCCCGTACACCGCCCGGGGCACCCCCGCCTCCGTCAGCAGCCGCCGTGCCGCCTCTCCCGCCTCCCCCGGAGTCCACCGTGCCCCTTTGTCGGCGCTCGGTCCGGCGCGCCAGCCCTCCATCACCGTGATCCGGCCGCCCTCCGCCTCGAAGACCCGTCCGGTGACACCGGCGCTCGCGGCCGAGCCCAGCCACACCACCAGCGGTGACACGTTCTCGGGGGCCATGGCGTCGAAGCCCTGCGCGGGGCTCGCCATCGCCTCGGCGAACGTCTGCTCCGTCATCCGGGTCCGCGCCGCCGGCGCGATGGCGTTGACCAGGACGCCGTAGCGGGCCAGTTCGGCCGCGGCCACCAGCGTCAGCCCGACGATCCCGGCCTTCGCCGCGCTGTAGTTGCCCTGCCCCACCGAGCCCGACAGGCCGGCCCCGCTGCTGGTGTTGACGATCCGTGCCTCGGGTGTGCGGCCCGCCTTGGTCTCGGCCCGCCAGTGTGCGGCGGCGTGCTTGAGGGGCAGGAAGTGGCCCGTGAGATGGACGCGCAGGACGGCGTCCCAGTCGTCCTCGTCGAGGTTGACGAGCATGCGGTCGCGCAGGAAGCCGGCGTTGTTGACGAGGGTGTCGAGACGGCCGTACGTCTCCACGGCGGTCCGTACCAGGGAGGCGGCACCGTCGCTCGTGGCGATGTCGCCGCCGTGCGCGACCGCCGCGCCGCCCGCCGCGCGGATCTCCGCCGCCACCCGGCCGGCCGGGCTGTCGGCGCCGGGCGTGCCGTCGAGGCCGACGCCGAGGTCGTTGACGACGAGCTTGGCGCCCTCGGCGGCGAACGCGAGGGCGTGGGCCCGGCCCAGTCCGCGGCCCGCGCCGGTGACGGCGACGACCCGTCCGTCGCAGAGTCCGCTCATGTCAGGCCTCCCGGTGCGTGGTCGCGGCGTCCAGGAACGCGGGCCGCTCCCCGCCCCCGTGCACGAGGAGGCTGGCCCCGCTGATGTAGGCGGCGGCGTCGGAGGCGAGGAAGACCGCGGCCGCGCCGACGTCGCGGGGGTCGGCGAGGCGGCCGAGCGGGACGGTACGGGCGACCGCGGCGATCCGGTCCGCGTCGCCGTAGTGCAGGTGGGACAGTTCCGTGCGGACCATGCCGACGACGAGGGTGTTGACGCGGACCTCGGGCGCCCACTCCACGGCCATCGACCGGGCGAGGTGCTCCAGGCCCGCCTTGGCCGCCCCGTAGGCCGCCGAACCGGGCGAGGGGCGGCTGCCGCTGACGCTGCCGATCATGACGACCGATCCGCCGGCCCGCTTGAGGTGCTGGTACGCGGCGAGCGAGGCGGTCAGCGGGGTGAGGAGGTTGAGTTCGACGACCCGGGCGTGCCGTTCGGCGTCCGCGCCGGCCAGGAGCCGGTGGGGGGTGCCGCCCGCGTTGTTGACGAGCACGTCGAGGCGGGGCAGCGCGGCGAAGAAGTGCCGTACGGCGGGCGGGTCGCGCAGGTCGACGGGGGTGAACTCGGTGCCCGCGAGGGGCTGTTCGGGGGGTCTGCGGGCGCAGACCACGACGTGGGCGCCCGCCGCGACGAGGGCCCGCGCGATCCCGGCGCCGACCCCGCGGGTGCCGCCGGTGACGACCGCGACCTTCCCGTGCAGCTCCATGCACCGCTACCCTTCACCTAACAAACGTTTGGTGGAAAGGTAGCTGATGCGCCCATGGGTGTCTCCACCCCGTCCCCGGAAAAGGGGATTTCCGTCATGGCCCCCACGCCCGGGGTCCGCGTCGTCACGGTCGACGTCCCGCCGGTGAACGCGCTGCCGGTGCGCGGCTGGTTCGCGCTGGCCGACGCGGTGCGCGCGGCCGGCCGGGACCCGGGGACGCGGTGTGTGGTGCTGGCCGCCGAGGGGCGGGGCTTCAACGCGGGCGTGGACCTCAAGGAGATACAGGCACGGGGGCACAGTGCGCTGGTCGGCGCCAACCGCGGCTGCTTCGAGGCGTTCGCGGCGGTGTACGAGTGCGAGGTGCCCGTGGTGGCGGCGGTGCAGGGTTTCTGCCTGGGCGGCGGGATCGGCCTGGTGGGCAACGCGGACGCGATCGTGGCGAGCGAGGACGCCGCCTTCGGGCTGCCCGAGCTGGACCGGGGGGCGCTGGGCGCCGCCACCCATCTGGCCCGGCTGGTCCCGCAGCACCTGATGCGGACGCTGTACTACACCTCGCGCACGGTGAGCGCGGCTGACCTGCACGCGCACGGGTCGGTGTGGCGGGTGGTGGAGCGCGCGGACCTGCGGGCGGCGGCCCTGGAGCTGGCCGGTGAGATCGCCGCCAAGGACGGGGAGCTGCTGCGCCTGGCCAAGGCCGCCCTCAACGGCATCGACCCGGTGGACGTGCGCCGCAGTTACCGCTTCGAGCAGGGCTTCACCTTCGAGGCCGGTCTCACCGGGGTGGCCGGCCGGGTGCGCGACGACTTCGGCAAGGAGCGGGTGTAGGTGGGCGACAAGACGATGACCGCCGATGAGGCCGTCTCCCGGCTGGCGAGCGGCATGACCCTCGGCATCGGCGGCTGGGGCTCCCGCCGCAAGCCGATGGCCCTGGTCAGAGCGGTGCTCCGGTCCGGGATCACCGATCTCACGATCGTCTCGTACGGCGGCCCGGACGTGGGCATGCTGGCCGCCGCCGGACGGATCCGCACGCTGGTCACCGCGTTCGTCACCCTCGACTCGATCCCGCTCGAACCGCACTACCGGGCGGCCCGTGAGGGCGGCGCCCTGGAGCTGAGGGAGGTCGACGAGGCGATGTTCCTGTGGGGCCTGACCGCGGCGGCCAACCGGCTGCCCTTCCTGCCGGTGCGGGCCGGCATCGCCTCGGACGTGATGCGGGTCGGCCCCGCTCTGCGCACGGTGACGTCGCCCTACGACGACGGGGAGACGTTCGTGGCGATGCCGGCGCTGCGGATGGACGCCGCCCTGGTGCACGTCAGCCGCGCCGACCGGCAGGGCAACGGCCAGTACCTGGGCCCGGACCCGTACTTCGACGACCTGTTCTGCGCGGCGGCCGACACCGCGTACGTGTCCTGCGAGCGGATCGTGGACACCGCCGAGCTGACGAAGGCGGCGGCACCGCAGACCCTGCTGGTCAAACGCCACACGGTGACGGGGGTCGTCGAGGCTCCCGACGGCGCGCACTTCACGTCCTGCGTCCCCGACTACGGCCGGGACGAGGCGTTCCAGAAGCAGTACGCGAGCACGCCGTGGGCGCAGTTCGCGGCGCGGTTCCTGAACGGGGACGAACGGGCGTACCGGTCGGCCGTCCGGGCGTGGCACGAGGCAGCGGGGGCCGGGGCGGGGGCGGGGACATGACCACCGTGCCGCACGCTCCCCCTGCCCCGCCCACCCGCGCCGAGTACTGCGTGATCGCCTGCGCGGAGGCGTGGCGGGACGCGGGCGAGATCCTGGCGAGCCCGATGGGCGTGATCCCGTCCGTGGGCGCCCGCCTCGCCCGCCGCACCTTCGCGCCGGACCTGCTGCTGACCGACGGCGAGGCACTGCTCGTCGGCCCGGACGGCACCGTCGAGGGCTGGCTGCCCTACCGGCAGCACCTCACCCTGGTCACCGGCGGCCGGCGCCACGTGATGATGGGCGCGAGCCAGATCGACCGGTACGGCAACCAGAACATCTCCTGCGTCGGTGACTGGGACCGGCCCGCGCGGCAGCTGCTCGGGGTGCGCGGCGCCCCCGTCAACACCCTCAACCATCCGACCAGTTACTGGA
Organism: Streptomyces sp. NPDC003011; assembly: GCF_053591515.1. Taxonomy (NCBI): domain Bacteria; kingdom Bacillati; phylum Actinomycetota; class Actinomycetes; order Kitasatosporales; family Streptomycetaceae; genus Streptomyces; species Streptomyces sp. NPDC003011. The sequence continues at coordinate 194,024 of NZ_JBSFTY010000002.1, read as the reverse complement.
TCCCGAGACACTCACGGCGGGTCTTCGTCGAGCGGGTCGACCTGGTGTGCGGGGTGGGGTACGACCGTGCCGCCGAGCATCCGCGGACGGCCCGCTTCCACCGGATCCCCCGGGTCGTCTCCGACCTCGGCGTCTTCGACTTCGCCACCCCCGACCGCTCGATGCGGCTGGCCTCGCTGCATCCCGGGGTCACCGTGGACCAGGTCAGGGAGGCCACCGGTTTCGGGCTGGCCGTCCCGGGCGAGGTGCCGTACACCCGCGCACCGACGCACCACGAGCTGGAGTTGATCCGCGAGGTGCTCGACCCGGGGAACACCCGGGCCACCGAGGTCGGGATCTGAGAGGCCGGGATCTGATGGAGACCGCGTTCACCCGGCTGGCCGGCGTCCGGCATCCGCTCGTACAGACCGGGATGGGCTGGGTGGCGGGCCCCCGCCTGGTCTCGGCGACGGCGAACGCCGGGGCGCTCGGCATCCTGGCCTCCGCGACGATGACCCCGGACCAGCTGCGCGCGGCGGTGCGCGAGGTGAGGTCCCGCACCGACGCGCCCTTCGGGGTCAACCTGCGGGCCGACGCCGCCGACGCCGGTGACCGGGTGCGGATCATGATCGAGGAAGGGGTGCGGGTCGCGTCCTTCGCCCTCGCGCCCTCCCCCGAACTGATCGCCTCACTCAAGGAGGCGGGGGTCGTCGTCATCCCGTCCGTGGGTGCCCGCCGGCACGCCGAGAAGGTCGCCGGGTGGGGGGCGGACGCGGTGATCGTGCAGGGCGGCGAGGGCGGCGGACACACCGGCGAGGTGGCGACGACGGTGCTGCTGCCGCAGGTGGTGGACGCGGTGGACATCCCGGTCGTGGCGGCGGGCGGCTTCTTCGACGGACGCGGCCTGGTCGCCGCGCTGGCCTACGGGGCGTCCGGCGTGGCCATGGGCACCCGGTTCCTGCTCACCTCGGACTCCACGGTCCCCGGCGCGGTGCAGGCGAGGTACCTGGCGGCGACGGTCGGGGACGTCACGGTCACCACCGCCGTCGACGGCTTGCCGCACCGCATGCTGCGGACGGACCTGGTCGCCGCCCTGGAGCGTTCCGGCCGCGTGACGGCCCTGCTGCGGGCCGCGCGGAAAGCAGCCGGCTTCCGGAAGCTGTCGGGGCTGACCTGGCGGCGGATGGTCCGTGACGGCCTCGCCATGAAGCACGGCCGGGACCTGACGTGGAGTCAGGTCCTGCTCGCCGCGAACACGCCGATGCTGCTGAGGTCGGCGATGGTGGACGGCCGCACGGATCTCGGGGTCATGGCGTCCGGGCAGGTCGCCGGGGTGATCGGCGACCTGCCGTCGTGCGCGGAGCTGGTGGAGCGGATCATGAAGGAGGCCGAGGAGGTGCGGGCAAGGCTCGGGGCCAACCCCTGCGCGTCACCCGGCCCCTGAGCGTCACAGCCGCTCGCGACCGTCACACCGGCGTCTCCGCCACGTGGCTGGCCGACCGCCACACCGCCCTGTCCGCCACATGGCCGGCCGGCCTGCCTCCCGCCGCTTTTCAGAGCCGCTCGATGATCGTGACGTTCGCCTGCCCGCCGCCTTCGCACATCGTCTGGAGGCCGAACCGGCCGCCGGTGCGCTCCAGTTCGTGCAGCAGCGTCGTCATCAGCTTCACGCCGGTGGCGCCCAGGGGATGGCCGAGGGCGATGGCCCCGCCGTTGACGTTGACCCTGCCGGGATCCGCGCCGGTCTCCTTCAGCCAGGCCAGGACGACCGGGGCGAACGCCTCGTTGATCTCGACGAGGTCGATGTCGTCGAGGGACAGGCCGGTCTTCTTCAGGGCGTGCGCGGTGGCCGGTATCGGCGCGGTCAGCATGCGGATGGGGTCCTCGCCGCGCACGGAGAGATGGTGCACGCGCGCGCGGGGCCGCAGCCCGTGTTCCCGCACCGCCCGCTCCGAGGCCAGCAGCATGGCCGCGGCCCCGTCGGAGACCTGCGAGGAGCAGGCCGCGGTGACCGTGCCGCCCTCGATGACCGGCTTCAGGCCGGCCATCCTCTCCAGCGAGGTGTCCCGGCGCGGGCCCTCGTCGACGGCGGCCTGGCCACAGGCCACGATCTCCCGCTCGAAGCGCCCCTCGTCGATCGCCCGCAGCGCCCGCCGGTGGGAGCGCAGCGCGAACTCCTCCTGGTCCTGCCGGGTGATGCCCCACTTCGCGGCGATCATCTCCGCGCCGGCGAACTGGTTCACCGCCCGGTCCCCGTACCGCGCCCGCCAGCCCTCGCTGCCCGCGAACGGGCCCTCGGTGAAGCCGAGCGGCTCGGCGGCCCGCCGGGTGGCGAAGGCGATCGGGATCTGCGACATGTTCTGCACCCCGCCCGCCACGACCAGGTCCTGCGTCCCGGACAGCACGGCCTGCGCGGCGAAGTGCACGGCCTGCTGCGAGGAGCCGCACTGCCGGTCCACCGTCACCCCCGGCACCTCCTCGGGCAGCCCGGCCGCCAGCCAGCAGGTCCGCGCGATGTCCCCCGCCTGCGGCCCGACGGCGTCCAGGCAGCCGAAGACGACGTCCTCCACGGCGGCCGGATCGACCCCGGCCCGCGCCACCAGCTCCTTGAGCACATGCGCGCCCAGGTCGGCCGGGTGGACCCCGCTCAGTCCTCCCCCGCGCCGCCCGACGGGCGTCCGGACCGCTTCGACGATGTAGGCCTCGGCCATGGCAACTCCCTCACCCTTAAGGGCTATTCGCGTACGGCGATCCCGTCCAGCACCATCGACAGGTACTGCCGGGCGATCTCCTTCGGGCTGTGCTGTCCGCCGGGCCGGTACCAGGACGCGGCGACCCACACCGTGTCGCGCACGAACCGGTAGGTGAGCCGCACGTCGAGGTCGGCCCGGAACACCTCGGCGGCGACCCCGCGTTCCAGCGTGGACAGCCACGCCTTCTCGAACCTGCGCTGCGAGTCGGCGAGGAAGAGGAACCGCTCCTGCGCGACGAGCTGCCGGCTCTCCTTCTGGTAGATCGCGACGGCGGCCCGGTGCCGGTCGATCTCCCGGAACGACTCGGTGACCAGCGCTTCGAGGGTCTCGCGCGGCCCGAGCCCGGCGCCGAGGACGGTGTCGTAGCCGTCCCACAGCTCGTCGAGGAAGGTGCGCAGGATCTCCTCCAGCATCGATTCCTTGGAGTCGAAGTGGTAGTAGAGGCTGCCCGCGAGCAGGCCCGCGTGGTCCGCGATCTTGCGCACGGTGGTGGCGTTGTAGCCCTGTTCGGCGAAGACCTCGGCGGCGGTGTCGAGGAGTTCGCGGCGGCGGTCGCGACCGGTGACGGCCGCGGCGGGCTCGGCCGCGGTCACCTGGGGCTTCTTCTTCGTAGGCACGGATCCATTGTGGGCTGCTCCGGTCTTCAGGGATGCTGACCGCTGACGGAGACGACCTCGCCCGTCATGTACGAGGAGTAGGCCGACGCCAGGAACACGATCACGTTGGCCACCTCCCAGGGTTCGGCGTACCGCCCGAAGGCCTCGCGGCCCGTCAGTTCCGCCAGCAGCTCGGGAGTCGTCACCTTGGCCAGGTGCGGATGCACGGCGAGGCTCGGCGACACGGCGTTGACCCGCACCCCGAACCCGGCCGCCTCAAGGGCGGCGCACCGGGTCAGCGCCATCACCCCCGCCTTCGCGGCGGCGTAGTGCGCCTGCCCGGCCTGGGCGCGCCAGCCCACGACGGAGGCGTTGTTGACGATCACCCCGCCGGTGCCGGCCGCCTTCATCGACCCGAGGGCCGCCCGGGTGCACCGGAAGGTGCCGTTCAGCGTCACGTCCAGCACCCGCGACCACTGCTCGTCGGTCATGCCGACGAGGTCCGACGTGCCGCCCAGACCGGCGTTGTTGACCACGATGTCGAGCCGGCCGTGGTCCCGCACCGCCGCCTCGAACAGCGCCCGCACCTGCCCCTCGTCGGTGACGTCGCACGGCACCGCGCCGACCCGCTCCGCGCCGAACTCGCCGCCCAGCCGGGCACTGTGCTCCCTGAGCCGCCGCGCGTGCGCGTCGCTGATCAGCACCCGCGCGCCCTCCTCCAGGAAGCGGCGGGCGGTCGCCCCGCCGATCCCGGCGCCCGCGGCCGCCGTGATGACGGCGGTACGTCCGCTCAGCAGCCCGTGCCCGGGCACGTACGCCGGACTCTCGACGCCTGTCATGGGGCCACGCTAACCTACCAAACACTTGTTAGGGAAGACTCCCCATGAAGGACGGCCGCCGATGGATCTCGCCCTCACGCAGGAAGAGGAGGCCTTCCGGGCCGAGGCCCGCGGCTGGCTGAGGGCGCATGTGCCGTCCGTCCCGCTGCCCTCCCTGGAGACCGCGGAGGGCTTCGCGGCGCACCGCGCGTGGGAGGCCGGACTCGCCGCGGACCGCTGGTCGGTGGTGAACTGGCCCGCGGCCTACGGCGGCCGGGACGCGGGCCTGGTCCGGTGGCTGCTCTTCGAGGAGGAGTACTACGCGGCGGGCGCGCCGGGCCGCGTCGGCCAGAACGGCATCGGCCTGCTCGCGCCGGCCCTCTTCGACCACGGCACCGAGGAGCAGCGGGCGCGGGTGCTGCCGCCCATGGCCCGTGGTGAGGTGGTCTGGGCGCAGGCGTGGTCGGAGCCCGAGGCGGGCTCGGACCTGGCGTCCCTGCGGTCGAGGGCCGTGCGCACCGGCGGCGGCTGGCTGCTCAGCGGCCAGAAGGCGTGGTCCTCGCGGGCCGCGTTCGCCGACCGCGCGTTCGGCCTGTTCCGCAGCGACCCGGACCGGCCGAAACCCCACCAGGGACTGACCTACCTGATGTTCGGCCTGCGGGCGCCCGGCGTCACCGTCCGCCCCGTCCGCCGCCTCGACGGGAAACCGGCCTTCGCGGAGCTGTTCCTGGACGAGGTGTTCGTCCCGGACGAGGACGTGATCGGCGAGCCCGGCGAGGGCTGGCGGGTGGCGATGACGACGGCGGGCAACGAGCGCGGGCTCACGCTCCGCTCCCCCGGCCGCTTCCTGGCGGGCGCCGACCGGCTGGTGGCGCTGTGGCGGGCGCGAGGCTGCCCGGACGCCACGCGGAGCCGGGTGGCCGACGCCCTGATCGGCGCCCGCGCCTACCAGCTGTTCGGGTACGCCGCCGCCTCCCGCCACCTCGACGGAGCGTCCCCCGGCCCGGAGTCCAGCATGAACAAGGTGTTCTGGTCCGAGTACGACATCGCGCTCACCGAGACCGCCCTCGATCTCCTGGGCCCGGAAGGCGAGTTGGCGGACACCGAGTGGGCCGATCGGTACGTCTTCTCCCTCGCCGGTCCCCTCTATGCCGGCACGAACGAGATCCAGCGCGACATCATCGCCGAACGCCTGCTGGGCCTGCCGAGGGGACGCCGCTGATGCGGTTCCTCCTCACCACCGAGCAACGCGCCTTCGCCGACGCGCTGACCGCCCTCCTGACGTCCGCCGGCACCCCGTCCGTCGTACGGGACTGGAGCCGCGGCGACCACCGGAGCGGACGCGCGCTGTGGTCCCGGGTCGCCGAGGCCGGCGTCTTCGCGCTCGCCGTCCCGGAGGTGTACGGGGGGATGGGACCGCGGCCCGTCGAACTCGCCGTCGCCTTCGTCGAGCTGGGGCGGCATGCGGTACCGGGTCCCCTGGTGGAGACGGTGAGTGCCGCGGCGCTGCTGTCCCGGCTGGACGACACGGGCCCGGCCGCACGCCTGCTGCCCGCCCTGGCCTCGGGCGAGTCGGCGGCCACCCTGGCACAGGGCCCGTACGCACTCGACGCGGACGCGGCGGACATACGGCTGACGGTCTCGTCCCCGCACCCCCCGGCCCGGCCACCCGAACCCCCCGGTACTCCGACGAGCCACGGGGCCGAGGACTCCGGAACCACGACGAGCCACGGGGCCGGAAGCTCCCGCCCCCCGACAGACCACGCGACCCCAGTCCCCCGCCCCCCGACAGACCACAGGACCGAAGACTCCCGCCCCCCGACAGACCACGGGATCCACACCTCCCGAACCCCGGCAGACCGTGAAGCCCACCCCTCCGGAACCCCGACAGACCATGCGGCCCACCCCTCCGGAACCCCGACGAACCATGCGGCCCAAGCCTCCATACCACCCCCCGCGCACCAGGGGCCCGAGCTGCGTCTGGCCCCCGCACCCGGCGTCCCCTTCCCCGGCGGCGGGCTCCGCCCCTCGCTCGATCCCGCCCGTCGGCTCTTCCCTCTCCCGCCGGGCGGGGAACTCCTCGCCGCGGGAGCGCAGGTCGACGCGGCGGCCTCCCGTGCCCTCGACTGGGCCCGCCTCGCCACCGCCGCGCAGGCCCTCGGCGTCGGCCTCGCACTCCTGGACCGGACCGTCGCGTACGTCAGGCAGCGCACCCAGTTCGGCGTCCCCGTCGGCTCGTTCCAGGCCGTCAAGCACCGGCTGGCCGATGCGAAGATCGCGCTGGAGTTCGCCCGGCCGCTCGTCCTCGGTGCCGCCGTGACGATGGCCGCGGACGACGTGGCCGCCGCCAAGGTCACCGCGTGCGAGGCGGCGTACGCCACCGCCCGGACGGCGCTCCAGCTGCACGGCGCGATCGGTTACACGGCGGAGTACGACCTGTCCCTGTGGCTCACCAAGGCCCGCGCCCTGCGGACCGCGTGGGGCGACCCGGACACCTGCCGGAGCGCCGTTCTCAGTGGTGGTGATCGCCGCTGGTGATCTGCCGGTACTCCTCGGGGGTCGGCTTCTCGACCCGGGTCCCGGGCCCGAACATCGCCCGCGCCAGCCGGGCCCGCACCCGCTGGGAGACCCGGACCGGCCGCCGCACCCCCTGGGCGTCGACGAGCGGCCCGATCTCGTACGGCGGGTGCTGCTCGTGCTGGGTGAGGGTGAACAGGTGGGCCTGCGAGAGGGGTTGGTGGACCTCGACGTACTCCCCGTGCGGGAGCCGTTTGATGGTGCCGGTCTCCCTGCCGTGCAGCACCTTGTCCCGGTCGCGGCGCTGGAGGCCCAGGCAGATCCGTTTGGTCACCATGAAGGCGAGCACCGGCACCACGAACACCGACACCCGCACGAACCAGGTGATCGCGTTGATGGACAGGTGCAGACGCAGGGCCACGATGTCGTTGCCGCCGCCGATCAGCAGCACGGCGTACAGGCTCAGCCAGGCGACCCCCAGGCCGGTGCGCACGGGTACGTCGCGCGGCCGGTCCAGGATGTGGTGCTCGCGCTTGTCGCCGGTGATCCACGCCTCGATGAACGGGTACACGCCGAGGGCGAGCAGGATCAGCGGGAAGAGCGAGAAGGGGATGAAGACGCCCAGCGCCAGGGTGTGGCCCCAGAGGTTGATCTCCCATCCCGGCATCACCCGGATCAGTCCCTCGGAGAAGCCCAGGTACCAGTCGGGCTGCGCACCCGTGGTCACCAGATCCGCGCGGTAGGGCCCGAAGGCCCACACGGGGTTGATGCTGGCGATGCCGCCCATGAGCGTCAGGACGCCGAAGACCAGGAAGAAGAAGCCGCCCGCCTTGGCCATGTAGACCGGCAGGAACGGCATCCCCACCACCGACCTGTTCTCCCGGCCGGGACCCGGATACTGCGTGTGCTTGTGGTAGAAGACCAGGATCAGATGCGCGACCACCAGGCCCAGCATGATCCCCGGCAGCAGCAGGACGTGCACCGGGAAGAGCCTCGGGATGATGTCGTGGCCCGGGAACTCCCCGCCGAACAGGAAGAACGCCAGATACGTTCCGACGACCGGGACCGACAGGATCGCCCCCTGGGCGAAGCGCAGGCCGGTGCCGGACAGCAGGTCGTCGGGGAGCGAGTAGCCGGTCAGGCCGGTGATGATGCCGAGGAACAGCAGGGTCCAGCCGAACAGCCAGTTGAGCTCGCGGGGCTTGCGGAAGGCGCCGGTGAAGAACACCCGCATCATGTGCGCGAGCATGCCGGCGACGAACACCAGCGCCGCCCAGTGGTGGATCTGCCGGATCAGCAGCCCGCCGCGCACGTCGAAGCTGATGTCGAGCGTCGACTCGTACGCCCTGGTCATCACCACGCCGTTGAGGGGCTCGTACGAGCCGTGGTAGACGACCTCGGCCGCGCTCGGCTCGAAGAACAGGGTGAGATAGACGCCGGTGAGGATCAGGACGAGGAAGCTGTAGAGGCAGATTTCGCCCAGCATGAACGACCAGTGGTCCGGGAAGACCTTGCGCATGTTGGCCTTGGCCAGCGCGTACAGCCCGAGCCGCCCGTCGGCCCAGTCGGCGAGCCTCTCCCCCGTGCCGGATGCCTCCCCGCGCGCGGAACCGCCCCGCTCCGTGTCCTCGTTCACCGATCGTGCGCCGTCCATACGTCGTCGCCTCCCCTTCGGATCCACCACAGGGTGGCACGACGGTCCGGCCAAGCCAACGGGGCACAGCCGTGGTACGTCAGGACGGCCTTATGATCCCCCGCTCCCGCGCCGCCGCCAGCCACCTCGGGAACTCGCCCAGGAGACGGTCGTACAACTCGGCGTCGGACATCCGTCGCGGATCCCGTCCGGCGTGGAAGAACCCGGCGTTGTCGACCACCCGCCGACCGGGCACCGCCAGTGCGTCGAGCCTGCGCAGGAAGTCGAACCGGCGGCTGCCCGGGTCCCCGAAGCCGATGAACTGCCAGAACAACGGCAGCCCGGCCGCCTTGCACACGTACTTCTCCGCGGCGGGCCTGCTGCTCGGCCCGCCGTCGGTCTGGAACACGACCAGGGCAGGGTCCTTCGAGCCGCTGTCCAGGTAGTGGTCGAGGACGGCGTCCATCGCCACGTGGTAGTTCGTCCTCCCCATGTGGCCCAGACCGGTCGCGAGACGCGCGATACGCCCTTGATGGCCGGCCAGGTCGATGTCGGCGACGGCATCGACGTCCGTGGAGAAGAACACCACCGGTACGGTCCCGTCACCGTGCAGATGGGCCGACAGCCCGAGCACCCGGTCCGCGAGCGCCTGCACGCTGCCGTCCTCGTAGTACGGCCGCATCGACCCGGAGTGGTCGACGACCAGGTAGACCGCGGCCCGTACGCCCTCCAGGCCATGCCGCTCCAGCGACACCCCGGCGCTCTTGTACAGGCTGACCAGCGCGGGCGCGGCCTCCTCGACCTCGCGCAGACCGATCACGGACACCGGACCTCCCCCTCGTGCGCGGAACCCGCCGCGGACCCCGCCGCTCGACGAAGGCGGACGTGCACGGCGTCCTGACCGGCCGCGGACATGCGGCGGCGCCTGCCCCTTCGTCCGGTCGGGGACTGTGGGGCAGGCGCCGTCTGTGTTCCGTACGCCTTTGTACGGGACGTCTTCACGTGGCCGTCAGACCATCAGCGAGCGGTCCGTCGGGCGGATCGGGGCGTGCAGTTCGCTGTCACCGGTCAGGAACCGGTCGACGCCCTTGGCGGCCGAGCGGCCCTCCGCGATGGCCCACACGATGAGGGACTGGCCGCGGCCGGCGTCACCGGCGACGTACACGCCCGGCACGTTGGTCTGGAAGTCGGCGTCGCGGGCGATGTTGCCGCGCTCGTCGAGCTCCAGGCCGAACTGCTCGACCAGGCCGTTCTCCCGGTCGGTGCCGGTGAAGCCCATGGCGAGGGTGACCAGCTGGGCGGGGATCTTGCGCTCCGTGCCCGGCTTCTGGGTCAGCTTGCCCTCGACGAACTCCACCTCGGTGAGGTGCAGCCACTGGACGTTGCCGTCCTCGTCGCCCTCGAAGTGGGTGGTCGAGACGGAGTAGACCCGCTCGCCGCCCTCCTCGTGCGCGGAGGTGACCTTGTACAGCATCGGGAAGGTCGGCCAGGGCTGGGAGACCGGGTTCCGCTCCTCGTTCGGGCGGGGCATGATCTCCAGCTGCGTGACGGAGGCCGCGCCCTGGCGGTGGGCGGTGCCCACGCAGTCGGCGCCGGTGTCACCGCCGCCGATGACGACGACGTGCTTGCCCTCGGCCGTGATGGGGGGCGCCACGAAGTCGCCCTCCTGGACCTTGTTGGCCAGGGGCAGGTACTCCATGGCCTGGTAGATGCCCTTGAGCTCGCGGCCCGGGACCGGAAGGTCACGCGCGGTCGTCGCACCGGCGGCGATGACGATCGCGTCGTACCGCTTCTTCAGGTCGGTCGCCTTGAGGTCGCGGCCGATCTCGATCCCGGTACGGAAGCGGGTGCCCTCCGCGCGCATCTGCTCGATACGGCGGTTGATGTGCCGCTTCTCCATCTTGAACTCGGGGATGCCGTACCGCAGCAGGCCCCCGACGCGGTCCGCGCGCTCGTAGACGGCGACGGTGTGACCGGCCCGGGTCAGCTGCTGCGCGGCGGCGAGACCGGCGGGACCGGACCCGATGACCGCGACCGTCTTGCCGGACAGGCGCTCCGGGATCTGCGGGGCGACCTCACCGGTCTCCCACGCCTTGTCGATGATCGAGACCTCGACGTTCTTGATGGTGACCGGCGGCTGGTTGATGCCCAGCACGCACGCCGACTCGCACGGGGCCGGGCACAGCCGGCCCGTGAACTCCGGGAAGTTGTTCGTCGCGTGCAGACGCTCGGAGGCGGCGGCCCAGTCCTCGCGGTAAGCGTAGTCGTTCCACTCGGGGATCAGGTTCCCGAGCGGACAGCCGTTGTGGCAGAACGGGATGCCGCAGTCCATGCAGCGGCTGGCCTGCTTGCTGATGATCGGCAGCAGGGAGCCGGGGACGTAGACCTCGTTCCAGTCCCTGACACGCTCGCTGACGGGACGGGTCCTGGCGACCTCGCGGCCGTGGTTCAAAAAGCCCTTCGGGTCAGCCATTGATCGCCGCCTCCATCATCTTCTCGGTGATCTCGGTCTCGGTGAGACCCGCTCGCTCGGCGGCGTCCTTGGCGGCGAGCACTGCCTTGTACGTGCTGGGGATGATCTTGCTGAAGCGCTCCACCGACACGGACCACTCGGCGAGCAGCTTCCCGGCGACCGTCGAGCCGGTCTCCTCGGCGTGGCGGCGCACCACGTCGTGCAGCCACTGCTTGTCCGTGTCGTCCAGTGCCTCGATCGCGCCGACGTTGCCCACGTTGACGTTGTCGCGGTCCAGGTCGATGACGTACGCGACGCCGCCGGACATGCCGGCCGCGAAGTTACGGCCCGTCTCGCCGAGGACGACCGCGTGACCGCCGGTCATGTACTCGCAGCCGTGGTCGCCCACGCCCTCGGCGACGACCGTCGCACCGGAGTTGCGCACGCAGAACCGCTCGCCGGTCCGGCCGCGCAGGAACAGCTCGCCGCCGGTCGCGCCGTACGCGATGGTGTTGCCGGCGATCGTGGAGAACTCGGCGAGGTGGTCGGCGCCCCGGTCGGGACGGACGATCACCCGGCCGCCGGAGAGGCCCTTGCCGACGTAGTCGTTGGCGTCGCCCTCCAGGCGCAGCGTGACACCGCGCGGCAGGAAGGCGCCGAAGGACTGGCCGGCCGAGCCGGTGAAGGTGATGTCGATGGTGTCGTCCGGCAGGCCCGCGCCACCGAACTTCTTCGTCACCTCGTGGCCGAGCATGGTGCCGACCGTGCGGTTGATGTTGCGGATCGCGACCTGGGCGCGCACCGGCTGGGCATCGGTCGCGGAGTCCGCGGCCAGGGCGTCGCCGGCGAGCCTGATCAGCTCGTTGTCGAGCGCCTTCTCCAGGCCGTGGTCCTGCTCGATGACCTGGTGCAGCGGGGTGCCCTCGGGCAGCTCGGGCACGTAGAAGAGCGGGGACAGGTCCAGGCCCTGCGCCTTCCAGTGGTCGACCGCGCGGGTCACGTCGAGTGCCTCGGCGTGGCCGACGGCCTCCTCGATGGTGCGGAAGCCCAGCTCGGCGAGGATCTCGCGGACCTCCTCGGCGATGAACCGGAAGAAGTTCACCACGTACTCGGCCTTGCCGGTGAACCGGTCCCTGAGGACCGGGTTCTGGGTGGCGATGCCGACCGGGCAGGTGTCCAGGTGGCAGACGCGCATCATGACGCAGCCGGAGACGACGAGCGGCGCGGTCGCGAAACCGAACTCCTCGGCGCCCAGCAGCGCGGCGATGACGACGTCCCGGCCGGTCTTGAGCTGGCCGTCGGTCTGCACGACGATCCGGTCCCGCAGGCCGTTGAGCAGCAGGGTCTGCTGGGTCTCGGCGAGACCGAGCTCCCAGGGGCCGCCCGCGTGCTTCAGCGAGGTGAGCGGGGAGGCACCCGTGCCGCCGTCGTGGCCGGAGATGAGGACCACGTCCGCGTGCGCCTTGGAGACACCGGCCGCGACCGTGCCGACGCCGACCTCGGAGACCAGCTTGACGTGGATCCGCGCCTGCGGGTTCGCGTTCTTCAGGTCGTGGATCAGCTGGGCCAGGTCTTCGATGGAGTAGATGTCGTGGTGCGGCGGCGGGGAGATGAGGCCCACGCCCGGCGTCGAGTGACGCGTCTTGGCGACCCACGGGTACACCTTGTGGCCGGGCAGCTGGCCGCCCTCGCCGGGCTTGGCGCCCTGGGCCATCTTGATCTGGATGTCGTCCGCGTTGACCAGGTACTCGGAGGTGACACCGAAGCGGCCGGAGGCGACCTGCTTGATCGACGAGCGGCGGGCCGGGTCGTACAGGCGGTCCGCGTCCTCGCCGCCCTCACCGGTGTTGGACTTGCCGCCCAGCTGGTTCATGGCGATGGCGAGCGTCTCGTGGGCTTCCTTGGAGATGGAGCCGTACGACATGGCGCCGGTCGAGAAGCGCTTGACGATCTCGCTGGCCGGCTCGACCTCGTCGATCGGGATCGGCTGCCGGCCGGAGGCGAAACCGAACAGGCCGCGCAGCGTCATCAGGCGCTCGGACTGCTCGTTGACGCGCTCGGTGTACTTCTTGAAGATGTCGTACCGGCCGCTGCGCGTGGAGTGCTGGAGGCGGAAGACCGTCTCCGGGTCGAACAGGTGCGGCTCGCCCTCGCGGCGCCACTGGTACTCGCCGCCTATCTCCAGGGCGCGGTGGGCCGGCGCGATGCCGCTGGCCGGGTACGCCTTGGCGTGGCGGGCGGCGACCTCCTTGGCGATGACGTCGATGCCGACGCCGCCGATCTTGGTGGCCGTGCCGCTGAAGTACGTGGTGACGAACTGCTCGTCCAGGCCGACCGCTTCGAAGACCTGGGCACCGCGGTAGGAGGCGACGGTCGAGATGCCCATCTTGGACATGACCTTCAGGACGCCCTTGCCGAGGGCGTAGATCAGGTTGCGGATGGCCTGCTCGGGCTCGATGTCCGACAGGAAGGTACCGGCGCGGACCAGGTCCTCGACGGACTCCATGGCCAGGTACGGGTTCACGGCCGCGGCGCCGAAGCCGATCAGCAGGGCGACGTGGTGGACCTCGCGGACGTCACCGGCCTCGACCAGCAGGCCCACCTGGGTGCGCTGCTTGGTGCGGATGAGGTGGTGGTGGACGGCCGCGGTGAGCAGCAGCGACGGGATCGGCGCGTGCTCGGCGTCCGAGTGCCGGTCCGACAGGACGATCAGGCGGGCGCCGTTCTCGATGGCGGCGTCGGCCTCGGCGCAGATCTCCTCGATGCGCGCGGCGAGGGCGTCGCCGCCGCCGGAGACGCGGAAGAGACCGGAGAGGGTCGCGGCCTTCATGCCGGGCATGTCGCCGTCGGCGTTGATGTGGATGAGCTTGGCGAGCTCGTCGTTGTCGATGACCGGGAAGGGCAGCACGACGCTGCGGCAGGACGCGGCCGTCGGCTCCAGCAGGTTGCCCTGCGGGCCCAGCGAGGAACGCAGGGAGGTGACGAGCTCCTCGCGGATCGCGTCCAGCGGCGGGTTGGTGACCTGCGCGAACAGCTGGGTGAAGTAGTCGAACAGCAGGCGCGGGCGGTCGGACAGGGCGGCGATCGGCGAGTCGGTGCCCATCGAGCCGATCGGCTCGGCGCCGGCCTTGGCCATCGGCGCGATGATGACGCGCAGCTCCTCCTCGGTGTAGCCGAAGGTCTGCTGGCGGCGGGTGACCGAGGCGTGCGTGTGCACGATGTGCTCGCGCTCGGGCAGGTCGGACAGCTCGATCTCGCCGGCTTCCAGCCACTCCGCGTACGGGTTCTCGGCGGCGAGTGCTTCCTTGATCTCGTCGTCCTCGATGATCCGGTGCTCGACGGTGTCGACGAGGAACATCCGGCCGGGCTGCAGGCGGCCCTTGCGGACGACCTTCGCGGGGTCGATGTCGAGGACGCCGACCTCGGAGCCGAGGACGACCAGGCCGTCGTCGGTGACCCAGTAGCGGCCGGGGCGCAGACCGTTGCGGTCGAGGACCGCGCCGACCTGCTTGCCGTCGGTGAAGGTGACGCAGGCCGGGCCGTCCCACGGTTCCATCATCGTGGCGTGGAACTGGTAGAAGGCGCGGCGGGTGGCGTCCATGGAGGTGTGGTTCTCCCACGCCTCCGGGATCATCATCAGCACGGAGTGGGGCAGCGAACGGCCGCCCAGGTGCAGGAGTTCCAGCACCTCGTCGAAGGACGCCGAGTCGGAGGCGTCCGGCGTACAGATCGGGAAGATGCGGTCGATCTTCTCCTGCCCGCCGAACAGGTCGGAGACGAGCTGGGACTCCCGGGCGGCCATCCAGTTGCGGTTGCCCTTGACCGTGTTGATCTCACCGTTGTGCGCGACGAAGCGGTACGGGTGGGCCAGCGGCCAGCTCGGGAAGGTGTTCGTCGAGAACCGCGAGTGGACCAGCGCGATGGCCGAGGCGAAGCGGCGGTCGGACAGATCCGGGAAGAAGGGCTCCAGCTGGCCGGTGGTCAGCATGCCCTTGTAGACGATGGTCCGCGCGGACAGCGACGGGAAGTACACCCCGACCTCGCGCTCGGCGCGCTTGCGCAGCACGAACGCCTTGCGGTCCAGGGCGATGTCCGTGGCGGAGCCGTCGGTCACGAAGACCTGCCGGAAGACCGGCATGGTGGACCGGGCGGTGGCGCCGAGGAGTTCGGGGGCGGTGGGCACCTCGCGCCAGCCGAGGACGGTCAGGCCCTCGTCGGCGGCGATCGTCTCGATATGCGAGACGACGTCCTCGATGCCGTCCTCCGGCAGGAAGGCCGTACCTACGGCGTACCCGCCGGCCGCGGGCAGTTCGAACGGGGTCACCGCACGGAAGAAGGCGTCCGGGACCTGGGACAGGATGCCCGCGCCGTCGCCGGAGTCGGGCTCGGAGCCGGTGGCACCGCGGTGCTCCAGGTTGCGCAGAACCGTGAGCGCCTGCTCGACCAGCGCGTGGCTCGCCTCGCCGGTGAGGGTGGCCACGAAGCCGACGCCGCAGGCGTCGTGCTCGTTGCGGGGGTCGTACATACCCTGCGCAGCAGGGCGAGCATCCATGAAGGACCACTTCTGGCCATTCGCGGAGTGCTGGGACGGCTGGCGCGGCGTACGCATCGGCTCTCCCGTCGTCGTCATGTGGCATATGCAGATTGCCGAGGGACGACGTTGGCCCTCTGCGTGCGTGCAAAATTTCGTGCAGGTTACATGATGGAGCGGATCTCGGGAACCGGATAGTCCGTTCCATCATGCGGACGCCACGAGGGGCGGCGGGGGTACCGCGCACATGGCTGGAAGTATGTGGGGACCGAACGGGACAGATCGGTGTCCGTCGGTCCGAGTGGCGGAGAAGGCGTCGTCACCGACCCCGCGAGGTGCGCCGCGGGCGTCCTTGCCCACAGCGCTTACGGCTCATGCCCGATGGTTAAGCGATCGAAACCAGCGAGTAACGGCTACTTATGCGGCCCCACGCATAAGTTGCAGCCGACCTATCCTACGGCGATTCCGAACAAGCTGCCCAGGGCGTACGTCACACCGGCCGCCGCACCCCCGAGAACGAGCTGCCGCAGCCCGCTGAACCACCAGGTCCGCGCGGTCACCTTGGCCACGACGGCACCGCAGGCGAACAGGCCGAAGAGCGCCAGCAGCACGGCGGGCCACAGGACCGTGGCACCGAACAGATACGGCAGGACGGGCAGCAGCGCCCCCAGCGCGAACGACCCGAACGACGACACGGCGGCGACCAGCGGCGACGGCAGGTCACCGGGGTCGATGCCGAGCTCCTCCCGGGCGTGTATCTCCAGGGCCTGCTCCGGATCGCGGGACAACTGCCGGGCCACCTCGCGGGCCAGCTCCGGCTCCACCCCGCGCCCCTCGTACAGGCCCGCGAGTTCGGCCTCCTCGTCCTGGGGGTGCTTTCTCAGCTCCCCGCGCTCCACGTCCAGCTCGGCCTCGACCAGCTCGCGCTGCGAGGCGACGGAGGTGTACTCGCCGGCGGCCATGGAGAAGGCGCCGGCGGCGAGCCCCGCGAGTCCGGTGATGACGAGGGTCCGCTGGCCGACCGCACCACCCGCGACACCGGTCATCAGGGCGAGGTTGGAGACGAGGCCGTCCATCGCGCCGAAGACGGCGGGCCGCAGCCAGCCACCGCTGACGTCCCGGTGCGTGTGGTTGTCCCGGTGCGCCTCGTGCAGCGCCGCCTCGGTCTCGATGATGGCCATTGCGGTCCTCCCGAAAGGATGCTCGTCCCGCTGGTCCGGGCTCTCACCCGGACTCTTGTCTGGACTGATTCTACTTTTCGACATCACCCAATCTACGCTCCACCACCCTCGCCCGCCACCAAGGAAAGACTCGCCTAACCTGCGGCTTTACCTCCTCTCGCTCATCTGCAAGAGATCGCGCACACATGTCGACCGGGTGACACGGGGGCGCACGAGGCTGCGCGGCACACCGCACCGGGGACAGTTCCGCAAAGGGTTCCGCGCCCCTGAGAGCGCCTGAGCAGGCGCCCCCGAGAGGAGAAGCCGCGTATGGCATCGATCGCCTGCATCCCCTCCGCCCCGGCGCCCGGGAGCGCCGCCGAACTCCGCGAGCGGGGCCGCGGCGCGCTGCTCGGGCTGGCCGTCGGGGACGCCCTCGGGGCACCGGCCGAGAACATGAAGCCCTCCGAGATCCGCGCCCGCTGGGGCCGCATCACCGGCTACGTCACCGACACCCCCGCCGGCACCGACGACACCGAGTACGCGATCTTCTCGGGACTGCTGCTGGCCCGCCACGGCTCCGCCCTCACCCCGGCCCACGTGGAGACGGCCTGGCACGAGTGGATCGCCGACCGCGACGAGGGCCCCTTCCGGGGCGCCGGCTTCAGCGAACGCGGCACCCTGGAGAACCTGCGCCGGGGCCTGGCCGCCCCCATCTCGGCCCAGCACCGCCACGCCTGGAGCGACGGCCTCGCCATGCGCGCCGCCCCCTTCGGCGTCTTCGCGGCGGGCCGCCCCGCCGAAGCGGCCCGCCTGGTGGCGATCGACGGATCGGTCAGCCACGACGGCGAGGGCATCTACGGCGGCCAGGCGGTCGCGGCGGGCGTGGCGGCGGCGATGGCGGGCGCACCGGCGATCGCGGTGGTCGCCTCGGCGCTCGCGGTCGTCCCCGACGACTCCTGGACGGCCCGTTCGCTGCGCCGCGCGGTGGCCGTGGCCCACCGGGGCGAACGCGCGGTCCGCTCCGCCGTCGTCATCGGCGGCTACCCGTGGACGGACCTGGCCCCCGAGGCGGTCGCCCTCGCCTTCGGCGCGTACGCGGCAGCCGACGGCGACTTCGTCCAGGCGGTACTGACCGCCGTCAACATGGGCCGGGACGCCGACACGACGGCTGCGGTGGCGGGCGCGCTGGCGGGTGCGACGCGGGGCGCCACCGCGATCCCGGCCGACTGGGCCACGGCCATCGGCCCGGCCCGCGGCAGTTGCCTGCCGTCGATGGCGGGCCACCATGTGCTGGACGTGGCGGAGCTGCTGACACCGGGGGAGGACGAGAGGTGGGCCACGACGGGATACGTCCCGGGCAAGGCCCGCACCGAGACGGAGGCGGCCTCATGACACCCCCCGCCCCGTGGAACGAGAGCACCTCCGCGGCCACGGCCACGGCCCAGCCGCTCGAACCGGAGGCCGCCGACGGCGAGAGCCCCCCACAGGGGCCACCCGCACCCGACGACGAAGGCCGCACGGGTGGTACGGGAGGGAACGACAAGGCCGATGGCGCGGCCGAGGCCGTGACCCCGGCACCGCCGCCACAGGCACCTCGCCGCATCGAAGGCCTCCTGATCGGCCTCGCCGCAGGCGACGCCGCCGGCTGGCCCGCCGCCCGCCACCGAGCCGCCCGCATGCCCGACTGGACCCGCCGTCTCACCCGCGAACTGGACACCTTCGCCGAACAGAACGCGACCACGACCCTCCCCGTCCCCATCGCCCTGAACCAGCCCCCGGAACCCCTGCGCCTGGGCCCCTCCGACGACGCCGAGTGGGCGGCGTTCGCCGCGGAGGCCCTCCTGCGGGCCGGTGACGACAGCGTCCTGGGCGACCTCAGCCGCCGGCGCCGCACCCGCGCCGCGATCGACCTGACCTGGAACGCCGTGGCGAGCGAGGTCGCCGCCGCGGCGGACCGCGCCCCCGAGGTCGAGTCCGCGCTCCTCCCGCTGCGCGCCCGCATCTCCGTCCGGGCCGGCCTCGGCAACCTCGCCACCGGTCTGCGCCCGCCCGCCACCGGCCACGACAACCCGCACTTCTTCGACGACGCGGCCTGCGTACGGGCCTGCGTCCTGGCCGTGGCCCACCCCGGCGACCCCCGACTCGCCGCCGACCTCGCAGAGTTCGACGCCCGCTACACCCAGGACGGCGACGGCGTGCACGGCGCCCGCGCGATGGCGGCGGCCCTGGCCCTCGCCCTGGCCGGAGCCGACGTACACCGCTGCACCAGCGCCGCGCTCGCCGAGCTGCCCGAGTCCACCGAGATCGGCCGCAACGCACGCCACGCCCTCAGGCTGGCCCGCGAAGCCGAGAGCGCCTTCGCCCTGATCCCTCTGCTCGAACACCAGATCGTCGACCACGTCTACAGCTACGGCATCGCGGCCGCCGAGACCGTCCCCGTCGCCCTAGCCCTGGCCACCGCCGCGCACGGCCGGATCGCGGAAGCGGTACCGGCGGCGGCCTGTCTCTCCCGGGTCGCGGACTCCGCCCCGGCACTGGCGGGGGCGCTCACCGGCGCGCTGGGCGGCGGCGCGTCGATCCCCGCGTCCTGGCGGGACGCCTGCCGCACTCTCTCCGGCTGCGCGCTCCCCCGCCTCACCGGCACCGACCTGGTGGAACTCGCCGGACTCCTGGAAGCCGCACAACCGGCCCCGCCAGAGGGATGATTCCGGTCATGAACCCCAAAACGGAAGAAATCAGAGAGGCGAGTCTGGACGAGCGCATCACCGGCGCCCTGGTCGGCGCGGCCGTCGGTGACGCGCTGGGCGGCCCCGTCGAGGGCTACTCCCCCGCTCAGATCCTGGAACGCCACGCCGGCCGCGTCCACGGCGTCGTCGGCCCCTGGAACGGCGACGCCTGGCGCACCGCCCGCCCCCTCGCGCCGTACCACAAGGGCGACGGCCACGTCACCGACGACACCTTGATGACACACGCCCTGGTACGGGTCTACGCCCAGGTCCGCGACCACCTGGACGCGTACGCCGTCGCCGACCGCCTGGTCCCGGACCTGATGACGACCCCGCGCTGGATCCCGGAGCTGGAGGCGGAGGCCCTTCCCCTGCACCGGATCTTCCTGGCGGAGAAGTGGCTGGTGGCCCGCCTCCACTACGGTCACGTCGACCCCCGCGAGGCCGGCGTCGGCAACATCGTCAACTGCGGTGCCGCGATGTACATGGCCCCGGCCGGCCTGGTCAACGCCGCCGACCCGCGGGCCGCCTACGCCGAGGCCCTGGACATCGCGGGCGCCCACCAGTCGTCGTACGGCCGCGAGGCGGCGGGCGTCCTCGCGGCGGCGGTGGCGGCGGCGACCGCACCGGGCGCGACCGTGGACTCGGTGGTCTGCGCCTGTCTGGCCCTGGCGAAGGACGGCACCCGGGAGGCGATCGAGAAGGTCTGCGAAGCGGCCTCCCGCCACACGGACTTCGAGTCGGCGCTGGTCCCGCTGCGGGCGGCGGTGGCCCCCTACGACACGGTGGGCCCCGACTACCGGTCCCCTTCGCTGGGCGCCCGCCGCCCGTCACGCCTGCACGCGATCGAGGAACTCCCGGTCGCCCTGGGCATGTTGGTGGTCGCGCGCGGCGACTACCGGCACGCCGTGCTCGGCGCGGTGAACTACGGGCGCGACTGCGACTCCATCGCGACGATGGCCGGCGCGATCTCCGGTGCCCTCGGCTCACCGGTCCCGGAGACCTGGGCGAAGCAGGTGTCCGAGGCGAGCCGCCTGGACCTGTGGGAACCGGCGGCCACCCTCACGGCCGTCGCGCGGGAGATCTTCGAACGGGACGTGCGCCGCCGGCGGACGCACGAGGCGGCCTTCGCCACGCTCGGAGGCCCCGGATGCTCCGACTGACCTGGGTCCAGCCGGAGGACCTGATCGGCCACGAACTGCGTCAGGCGGCCCAGGACGGCCGCGAGCCGTCGGCGGTCGCGGCGCGGTGGCGGGCCGCGCGGGGGCCGGAGGCCCCGCCGCGGGCGGGAGCGTCCCCACAACCGGCGTCGCGCTACCTACGGCTGCTCGCCGAGGACCTGCTGGACGAACTGGCGGACCTGCCGAGCACGCTGGCGGACGCCGAACCGACGGACCTCGCGAGGATCAAGGCCCTGTGCCCCGACTGGCCGGACGGCCGTGCCCCGCTCGGCCCCGATCACCCGTCCCCCCGCCACGACCCGCTCGGCCACGACCGTCCGGCGTCCCCCCGCCACGATCCGCTCGGCTGCGAGCCGCCGGGCCGCCGGGCCGACCCGGCCGGGCACAGCGGCACCACCCCGCCGACGCGGGCGGGCGAGACCCGTCCCCCGGCCACAACGCCGGTCCGCCTCGAAGCGGCCTGGCTCGGCAGGGCGGTGGGCTGCCTCCTGGGCAAACCCGTCGAGAAGCTCCCCCTGCACGCCATCCGCCGGCTGGCCGCGTCCACCGGGAACTGGCCCCTCGACACGTACTTCACCGCACGAGGGGTCCCCGCCGACCTCCTGGCGAAGTACCCCTGGAACCGCCGCTCGGCGCCCACCTCCCTCGCCGAGAACATCGACGGCATGCCCGAGGACGACGACCTCAACTACCCCCTCCTCAACCTGCTCCTGCTGCGCCGCCACGGCGCGCACTTCACCACCACCGACGTGGCGGCCCTCTGGCTCGACGAACTCCCCGCCGGCCGCACGTTCACCGCCGAACGCATCGCCTACCGCAACCTCCTCACCGGCCTGGAACCGCCGCACACGGCCCGCCACCGCAACCCCTTCCGCGAATGGATCGGCGCCCTGATCCGCGCCGACGTGCACGGCTGGACCAACCCCGGCGACCCGGCCGCCGCCGCGGAACAGGCCCACCGGGACGCCACCCTCACCCACACCGCCAACGGCGTCTACGCGGCGATGTTCATCGCGGCCACCATCGCCCGGGCCGCCACCGGCACCACCGACGTCCACACCGCACTGCGCACCGGCCTCACGGTGATCCCGCCCCGCTCCCGCCTGGCCGGGGCCGTCCGGCACGCCGTCCGGCTCGCCCGTTCCCACGACGACTTCGACACGGTCGTCGACGAACTCCACGCCGTCCACTCCCCCACCCACCACTGGGTGCACGCCCTCCCCAACACCGCCCTGATCGCCGCCGCCCTCACCCACGCCGACGGCGACTTCACCGGCTCCGTCTGCCGTGCGGTGTCCGGCGGCTGGGACACCGACTCCAACGGAGCCACGGCCGGCAGCATCGCCGGCCTGCTCGCCGGCGCCCCCGCCGCCCTCCCCGACCGCTGGACGGCCCCGCTGAAGAACCGGCTGGCCACCACCATCGGCGCCTTCGACGGCACCGGCTTCGACACGCTCGCCCACCTCACCCACGCGCTCGCCCACCGGGAGGCACCTCGCCCATGACCCACATCGTCGTGCTCGGCAGCACGAACATGGATCTCGTCGCGTACGTCGAGAAGGCCCCGCAGCGCGGAGAGACGGTGACGGGACGGGAGTTCCGCACGATCCCTGGCGGCAAGGGCGCCAACCAGGCGATCGCCGCGGCCCGCGCGGGCGCCACCGTGTCGATGATCGGCGCGGTCGGCAACGACGTCTTCGGCCCCCGCCTGCGCTCCACCCTCGAACACTCCGGCGTCACCACCGACCACCTGCGCACCACCGAGGGCCCCTCCGGCACCGCGCACATCGTCGTGGACGACGAGGGCGGCAACGCGATCGTCGTGGTCCCCGGCGCCAACGCCGGCGTCGACCACCTCGTCCCCGGCGACGACGGCCTCATCGCCTCCGCCGACGCACTGCTCCTCCAACTGGAGATCCCCCTGGCCGCGGTCCTCGCGGGCGCCCGCACAGCCCGCGGCCACGGCGTCCGGACGGTCCTCACACCGGCGCCCGCCCAGCCCCTGCCGCCCGAACTCCTCGCCGCCACCGACCTGCTGGTCCCCAACGAACACGAGGCCGCCGCCCTCACCGGCCGCACCGACCCGCACAGCGCGGCCCTCGCCCTGCTCGACCAGGTGCCCGAAGTGGTCGTCACCCTGGGCGCGGCGGGCAGTCTGTACGCGGCCCGTGGCACCGAACCGTTCACCGTGCCCGCCCCGCGGGTCACCGCCGTGGACTCGACCGGCGCGGGCGACACCTTCGTCGGCACCCTGGCCGTGGCACTCGGCGAGGGCCGCCCCCTGCGCGCGGCACTGACCTGGGCGGCCACAGCTGCCGCCCTCTCCGTCCAGCGGCCCGGCGCGTCGGCGTCGATGCCCTACCGCTCCGAGATCGAAGCGCGGTACACCCCATGACGACACACCCCCGCACCTCCGCCGCCCCTCTCACCGGCCTCCGGGTCCTCGACCTCGCCACCCTCTTCGCCGGTCCCCTCGCCGCGACGATGCTCGGCGACTTCGGCGCGGAGGTCATCAAGATCGAGCACCCCGCCAAGCCCGACCCCTCCCGGGGCCACGGCCCCTCGAAGGACGGCGTGGGCCTGTGGTGGAAGCTGCTGGGCCGCAACAAACGCACGATCACCCTGGACCTCTCCACGTCCGGCGGCCGCACCACCCTGCTGCGCCTCGCCGCCACCGCCGACGTCGTCATCGAGAACTTCCGCCCCGGCACCCTGGAGAAGTGGGACCTCGGCTGGGAGGAGCTGTCCGCCGCCAACCCGCGCCTGGTCCTCACCCGGGTCACCGGCTTCGGCCAGTTCGGCCCCTCGGCCCACCGCCCCGGCTTCGGCACCCTCGCCGAGGCGATGAGCGGCTTCGCGGCGATCACCGGCGAACCGGACGCGCCCCCCACGCTCCCGCCCTTCGGCCTGGCCGACTCCATCGCGGCTCTCGCCACGGCCTACGCCGTCATGACGGCCCTCGCCGCCCGCGACCGCACGGGCGAGGGCCAGGTCGTCGACATGGCGATCATCGAGCCGATCCTGACCGTGCTGGGCCCGCAGCCGACCTGGTACGACCAGCTGGGATACGTGCAGCAGCGCACCGGCAACCGCTCCGCCAACAACGCCCCGCGCAACACGTACCGCACGGCGGACGGCAGTTGGGTCGCCGTCTCCACCTCCGCCCAGTCGATCGCCGAACGCGTGCTGCGTCTGGTGGGCCGCCCGGAACTGACCGACGAACCGTGGTTCGCGACGGGCGCCGGCCGGGCCGCCCACGCCGACCTGCTCGACGAGGCGGTCGGCACCTGGATCGCCGCCCGCACCCGCACCGACGTCCTGGCGGCCTTCGAGAAGGCCGAGGCGGCCGTCGCCCCGGTCCAGGACGTGCGGGACGTGCTGGCCGACCCGCAGTACCAGGCCCTGGACACCGTCACCACCGTCGACGACCCCGAACTGGGCCCGCTGCGCATGCAGAACGTCCTCTTCCGGCTCTCCGCCACCCCCGGCGCGATCCGCTGGGCGGGCCGCCCGCACGGCGCGGACACGGCGGAGGTCCTCGCCGAACTGGGCCTGAGCGAAGCCGAGCTGACCGCCCTGCGCGAGGCGGGCGCCGTATGACAGCGCCCCCTCTGACCTGGCTGTACGTGCCGGGTGACCGCCCCCATGTCGTGGTGAAGGCCCTCGCCTCGGGCGCCGATGTCGTCGTGATCGATCTGGAGGACGCGGTCGCTCCCGACCGCAAGGAGTACGCCCGCGCGGCCACCGCGGAACTCCTCGCCGAGCCGCAGCCGGTCCCGGTGCACGTACGGGTGAACGCCCTCGGCAGCCCGGCCGCCGACCGGGACCTGCGGGCGATGGCCGCGCTCCCGGGCGTCCGCGGCCTGCGCCTGCCCAAGGTGACCTCCCCCGAGCAGGTCATCCGCGTCGCCGGGAGCACGGCCCTCACCGACCGGGGCACACCGCCGCTGTACGCCCTGCTGGAATCCGCCCTGGGGATCGAGCGCGCCCACGCCATCGCCTCCGCGCACGTCTCCCTGCGCGGTGTCGCCCTCGGCGAGGCGGACCTCCGCGCCGATCTGGGCGTACGCGAGGACGCGGGCCTCGACTGGTCCCGCGCCCGGGTGATCGTGGCGGCACGGGCGGCGGGACTGGCCCCGCCGGCCCAGTCGGTCCACCCCGACATCCGTGATCTGGAGGGCCTCGCGGCCTCCTGCGCCCACGGCCGCGCCCTGGGCTTCCTCGGCCGCGCCGCCCTCCACCCCCGCCAGCTCCCGGTGATCGAGCGGGCCTACCTGCCCACGGAGGAGGAGACCGAGCGGGCGGAGGCGATCGTCAAGGCGGCGACGAGTGAACCGGGCGCCCAGGCGTTGCCGGACGGCGGGTTCGTCGACGCGGCGGTGGTGACAGCGGCACACCGCACCCTGTCACTGGCCCGCCGGCGCTAGGTGTGCTGACCGCACAGGACGAAGGGCGCCCGGAGATCCCAGGGCGCCCTCGTCACGTACGTACGGCCGACCGTGTGCGAACGGCCGTGTACGAACGGCCGTGTACCTCCGGCCGTCAGGTCTTCTTCGCGGACTCGGCCGCGTCCTTCTTCTTCGTGTCGCCGGAGGCGTCCGCGTCCGCGTCGGCCTCCGTCTCCCCGTCGCTCTTCGGCTCGGTCCCGTCCGAGCCGTCGGCGTCGGCGTCACGCGGGCCGTCGGTCTCCGCCTCGGCGCCGGAGGGAGCATCGGAGGCACCCGGCTCGACCACCGCCTCCTGCCCCGGCCGCTTCCGCCACGACACCACGATGTACGTGAGCGCGAGCAGGAACACGATCAGCGCGGTCCAGACGTTGAGCCGCACGCCCAGGATGTGGTGGGCGTCGTCGATGCGCAGGTACTCGATCCAGGCGCGGCCCGCGCAGTACGCGGCGACGTACAGCGCGAACGCCCGCCCGTGTCCGAGCTTGAACCGGCGGTCCGCCCAGATCACCAGGGCCGCGACGCCGAGACACCACAGCGACTCGTAGAGGAACGTCGGGTGGTAGGTGCCCGGCACCCGCCCGTCCGCCGACGAGGTGATCTCCAGCGCCCAGGGCAGGTCGGTGGGCTTGCCGTACAGCTCCTGGTTGAACCAGTTGCCCCAGCGCCCGATGGCCTGGGCGACCGCGATGCCGGGCGCGATGGCGTCGGCGTACGCGGGCAGCGGGATGCCGCGCCGGCGGCAGCCGATCCAGGCACCCACCGCGCCG
Organism: Streptomyces sp. NPDC003011; assembly: GCF_053591515.1. Taxonomy (NCBI): domain Bacteria; kingdom Bacillati; phylum Actinomycetota; class Actinomycetes; order Kitasatosporales; family Streptomycetaceae; genus Streptomyces; species Streptomyces sp. NPDC003011. The sequence goes on along the minus strand of NZ_JBSFTY010000002.1, from coordinate 168,460 downwards.
ACGGCGATCGCGCCCCAGATACCGAGGCCGCCCTCCCAGATCTTGAAGGCGTCCACCCAGTCACGGCCCTCGCTGAAGTACAGCTCGTAGTCCGTGATCACGTGGTAGAGCCGACCGCCGAGCAGTCCGAACGGGACGGCCCAGACCGCGATGTCGGCCACCGTGCCGGCCTGCCCGCCCCGGGCGACCCAGCGCCTGTTGCCGATCCAGACGGCGACGAAGACGCCGATGATGATGCAGAACGCGTAGCCGCGCAGCGGAATGGGGCCGAGGTGCAGCACCCCGCGCGACGGGCTGGGAATGAAGGCAAGTTCCATGGCAAGGTCGACGCTACCGTGCCGGGCCGGGCCCACGGCAGGCGGCCCGGCTACGGCTCCATAACGGGCTGGTGCGTGCTCCCCCCGCTCCGCTCATCCCTGATCGGCCTCCTGGACCAGTTGCTTCAGCTTCGCCGGGGTCATCGTCTGGTCCTGGTAGATGTTCTTGCCGTTGAGGATCACCGTCGGCGTGCCGCTGAAGCCGCCGGTGCGGAAGGCCGCCGAGGACTTCTCGACCCAGCTGTTGTGCGTGCCCTTCTCGACGCAGGTACGGAACGCGGGGGTGTCGAGTCCGTCGACCTTGGCCGCGAGTTCGACGAGCCTGCTGTTCTCGGCGAAGGCGTCGTCGGTCTCGGGGGGCTGGTTGTCGTAGAGCACGTCGTGGTAGGCGGTGAACTTGCCGGCGTCCTGGGCGCAGGCCGCCGCGTTGGCCGCCTTGCGGGAGCCGGTGCCGCCCATGTTGCCGTCGATGATCGTCGCCAGGTGATAGTCCACCTTCAGCCGACCGGAGTCCGTCAGCTCGTGGATCACCGGCCGGTAGGCCGTCTCGAAGGACTTGCAGGCCGGGCAGCGGAAGTCCTCCCAGACCGTGAGCGTCGACTTGGCGCTCTCCTTGCCGACCGGGAGGGCGAGGCCGTCCTTGCCCTGCGCCCCCGAGGGCACCACGACCGGGCCCGCGGACTCGCTGCCGTCGTCCTTGCCCGCGTTGGCCGCGACGACGCCGATCACCGCCGCGAGACCCAGGACGCAGACCACGCTCGCGCCCACGATCAGCACCCGGCGCCGCTTCTCCGCGGACTTCTGCTTCTCGCGCTCTTCCGCCAGCCGCTCCCGGGCGGTGCGCTTTGCCTCTCGATTCTTCTCGCTCACATCCCGCAGAACGAACCGGGGAGGCGCACCGCGCCTCCCCGGCCCCAGGTCCACCCGTTCGAGTGACCCGTACGACATGTCCCGCCTTGTTACGCCTGTTACGCCTTGCCTCGCACGCCTCGCGCGAGTTCCCCGGCGAGGGCACGGACCGCCTCGACACCGGCCGCGTCGTCCGGCGCGTCCAGCATCCGCTTGACGAAGGCCGAGCCGACGATGACGCCGTCGGCGAAGCCGGCCACCTCCGCGGCCTGGGAGGCGTCGGAAACTCCGAGCCCGACGCAGACGGCGAGGTCGGTGCCGGTGGCCCGGGTGCGCTCGACCAGGTCCTGCGCCTGCGCGCCGACCGACCTGCGGGTACCGGTGACGCCCATCAGCGAGGCGGCGTAGACGAAGCCGCTGCCCGCCGCGGTGATCTCGGCGAGCCGCGCGTCCTTGCTGCTGGGCGCCACGACGAAGACGGTCGCGAGGCCGTGCTTGTCCGCGTGCTCCCTCCACAGCGCCGACTCCTGCACGGGCAGGTCGGGCAGGATGCAGCCCGCCCCGCCCGCCTCGGCCAGCTCGGCGGTGAAGCGCTCGACGCCGTAGCGGTCGATCGGATTCCAGTACGTCATCACGAGCACCGGCTTCCCGGTGGCCTCGTGGGCCTCCCTGACCGTGCGCATGACGTCCGCGATCTTGACGCCGCCGCGCAGGGCGATGTCGTCGGCGGTCTGGATGACCGGGCCGTCCAGGACCGGGTCGCTGTGCGGCAGACCGACCTCGACGATGTCGGCGCCGCCGTCGAAGACGGCCTTGACCGCCTCGATGCCGCCGTCCACGGTCGGGAACCCGGCCGGGAGGTAGGCGATGAGCGCGGAGCGGCCCTCCGCCCTCGCGGCGGCGAGGGTGTCCGTCAACAGCTGGATGTTCCCGCTCACTTGGCGTCCCCCTCGATCTCGGCGGTGCCGGTGTCCGCGTCGGCCGCGACCTCGGCGTCGGTGTCGTAGAGGTCGAAGTAGCGGGCGGCGGTGTCCATGTCCTTGTCGCCGCGGCCGGACAGGTTGACCACGATCAGCCCGTCCTTGCCCAGCTCCTTGCCGACCTCCAGGGCGCCGGCCAGCGCGTGCGCGCTCTCGATGGCCGGGATGATGCCCTCGGTGCGCGACAGCAGACGCAGTGCCTGCATGGCCGCGTCGTCGGTGACCGCGCGGTACTCGCCCCGGCCGCTGTCCTTGAGGTAGGCGTGCTCGGGGCCGATGCCCGGATAGTCCAGACCGGCCGAGATCGAGTACGGCTCGGTGATCTGGCCCTCCTCGTCCTGGAGGACGTAGGAGCGCGACCCGTGCAGGATGCCCGGCTCGCCGGCGGTGAGCGTGGCCGCGTGCTCGCCGGTCTCGACGCCGTGCCCGGCGGGCTCGCAGCCGATGAGGCGGACGTCCGCGTCGGGGATGAAGGCGTGGAACAGGCCGATGGCGTTGGAGCCGCCGCCCACGCAGGCGATGGCGGCGTCGGGCAGGCGGCCCGCGCGCTCCAGGATCTGGCGCCGCGCCTCGACGCCGATGACGCGGTGGAAGTCGCGCACCATGGCGGGGAAGGGGTGGGGCCCGGCCACGGTCCCGAACAGGTAGTGCGTGCGGTCGACGTTGGCGACCCAGTCGCGGAAGGCCTCGTTGATGGCGTCCTTCAGCGTGCGGCTGCCGGACTTCACGGCGATGACCTCGGCGCCGAGCATGCGCATCCGGGCCACGTTCAGTGCCTGGCGCTGGGTGTCGATCTCGCCCATGTAGATGGTGCATTCGAGGCCGAACAGCGCGCAGGCGGTGGCCGTCGCGACACCGTGCTGGCCGGCGCCGGTCTCGGCGATCACGCGGGTCTTGCCCATGCGCCTGGTGAGCAGGGCCTGGCCGAGCACGTTGTTGATCTTGTGCGAACCGGTGTGGTTGAGGTCTTCGCGCTTGAGGAACACCCGGGCGCCACCGGCGTGTTCGGCGAACCGCGGCACCTCGGTCAGGGAGCTGGGCCGGCCGGTGTAGTGGACGAGCAGGTCGTCGAGCTCACGGGCGAACTCGGGGTCGGACTTGGCCTTGTCGTACTCGACGGCGACCTCGTCCACGGCGGCGACCAGCGCCTCCGGGATGAACTTGCCGCCGAACGCGCCGAAGTAGCCTTCGGCGCTGGGGAGTTGGCCTTCGGGATCCGGGATGAAGAACTCGCTGGGCATGCTGGAACCTCACGGTGAGTGTGGGAAAGACACTGAGCGCCGTGGGGGGCGGGGTCCGCCGGGCGGCCGGGGGCCGTCCGTGGTCTGTCGCGCAGTTCCCGCCCCTAGAAGGGGCGCTGCCATCGCCGCCCGTTGACCTGGCCCGGCTCGTCACCGATGACGTATCGCACCCGGCGGCCGTGCACCCTGCGGGCGGGCGCGCGGCAGCCGCGGGGCCGGCAGCCGCGCGCGAGGCGGGCGTACGGGTCCCTGGCCGCCAGGGTGATCGTCGTGTTCATCGCCGCTCAGCCTACCGGGGGGGTCAGCCGCGTCCGTGGCGCAGCGCGGGGTGCTCGCCCGCGGCGACCAGGTCGGAGACCGCCGTCTTCGGGTCGCGGCCGGTGACCAGGGACTCGCCGACCAGGACCGCGTCGGCGCCGGCGTTGGCGTAGGCGATGAGGTCGTGCGGGCCGCGGACGCCGGACTCGGCGATCTTGACGATGTGAGCGGGGATCTCGGGGGCGACCCGCTCGAACGTGCCGCGGTCGACGTCCAGCGTCTTCAGGTTGCGCGCGTTGACGCCGATCACCTTCGCGCCCGCGTCCACCGCGCGCTCGACCTCGTCCTCGTCGTGCACCTCGACGAGCGGGGTGAGTCCGATGGACACCGCGCGCTCGATGAGCGACTCCAGAGCGGACTGGTCGAGGGCCGCGACGATCAGCAGCGCGAGGTCGGCGCCGTACGCCCGGGCCTCCCACAGCTGGTACGAGGTGACGATGAAGTCCTTGCGCAGCACGGGGATGTCCACCCGCGCGCGGACCGCTTCGAGGTCGGCCAGCGAGCCGCCGAAGCGGCGCTGTTCGGTGAGGACGGAGATGACGGCGGCGCCGCCCGCCTCGTAGTCGGCGGCGAGTCCGGCCGGGTCGGCGATCGCGGCCAGCGCGCCCTTGGACGGGCTGGAGCGCTTGACCTCGCAGATCACCTTGACGCCGTCGCCGCGCAGCGCGGCCACCCCGTCCTTGGCTGCGGGTGCCTTCGCCGCGCGCTCCTTGAGCTCGTCGAGGCTGACGCGCGCCTGCCGCTCCGCGAGGTCGGCACGGACTCCGTCGATGATCTCGTCGAGCACACTCACGCGAGCGGCCCCCTTCCAGACGGTTGACTGTTCAAGCGGTTCGGCTTCCGCCGCCGGCCCGCCCACCGGGCGGGACCGGGAAGAAAACCTGTGGTCATTGCGATGGTATCCGGAGGAAGGCGTAGGCCTCGCATCCGGTTGACACGGGTCCCACTACATGGACGTCCGCAAGTTGATCAAGGACGGAGCCAGCCACCGACCGGCAGGTTCCGGACAACCGTGAAGACCAGCAGCGACACGCCCAGTGTCCACAGCAGCACCGGTGAGGGATCGATCCGCAGCGGACGGCCGCGCACCGCGTGGACCACCCAGACGGTCCACAGCACGGCGAACCCCAGATAGCCCACGACGGCCGCCGCGTTGTCCTGGAGTGCCGTCAGCACGTCCCCGTGGACGACGGCGTGCGCGCTGCGCAGGCCGCCGCAGCCGGGGCAGTACAGGCCGGTGAGGCGCAGCAGCGGGCAGACGGGGTAGTGGCCGGGCTGGTTGGGGTCCACGGTCCCCACGTACGCGAAGGCCCCGCCGACCGCCGCGAGGACGCCCGCGGGAACGGCCAGCCGTGCCGCCACGGCGGTGTACGGGGTGCCCCCGCGACTGTCGGCGTTCACGTCCCGCATTGTGCCCCGCGCGGCCCCGCGCGTGCGTGAGGGGCGGCCCCGGCACGTTCGCCGGGCCGCCCCCGCGGGGTGCGTTCGGGTGTCAGCTCTCGACGCCCGCCGGCTCGCGCCGCTCCGCGCTCTCGTGCACCGGGTGGACGTCCTTCGGCATGCCCAGGCCCATCTTGCTCATGATCCAGCCGACCACGCCGCCGAGGACCACGATCGCCATGCCGGCCCAGAAGCCCACCGGCTGGGCCATCACCATGAAGGCGCCGGCCACGCAGAAGCCGATGAAGGCGATGATGACACCGGTCCAGGCGGCCGGGGTGTGACCGTGGCTGCTGCCCGCCATGACTTGCTCCTCGTTGCTGTGATGCTGTGTACGTGTCCGAGCCGGACGCTCGGGGTCCATTGTCCCGCACCCGCGCGCGGGTGGTGGCCGGGGGTCGCCCCCTAGGCCCCCGTGGGGTCCTCGCCCCGGTCCAGGGCCTTCCACAGTTCCTCGGGCCGGTCGGGGTCGGGAGTGGTCCTGCGGCGCGGGCGGGGGGCGCCGGCGCGTTCGTAGCGGCCGGACATGGCGGGCCACAGGCGGCCGTAGCGCAGGGCGAGCAGTCCGGCGACGAGGATCAGCAGGCCGCCGGCGGCCGCGACGTACGGCCAGGCGGTGTGGGTGAGCGAGTCGACGGTGGCCGAGGTGTCGCCGGAAGCCTGCGCGGCCTTCTCGTCGAGCGCGGAGCTGTCGGAGGCACCGAGCAGGGCCGCCGCGGTGATGCCGGCGCCGGAGAGCGCGAGCAGGGCGGAGACGGCGAAGCGGCCGGTGCGGCGGACGGCGAACACGGCGACGAGCGCGGCGAGGCCCACTATGGCGAGGGCCGCGGGGACACCGGTGACATCGCTGCCGCTGGCGGTCAGCGGGAAGGCGCCGCCGGCCACCGTCGCGGTGCCCCGCGACCACTGCTGGCGAGTGGCGAGCAGCGCCACGGCCGCGCCGAGCGCACCGCACGTCAGGGCGACGGCGAGGCTTCGGCGGCCGGCCCGGGCGGGGCCTGCGGCATCGGAACGGGGGCGAGGTGCGGGAGTCACGTACTCCACTATCGCCTGAACCCCGGGCGAACGGTCACCCGGGGCTCCGTGACAAGCGCCCCATTCCCGGGGAAGCGGCCTATGCGCCCAGCCGGTTGGCGGTGTGGACCGCGCGCAGGACCGCCGCCGCCTTGTTGCGGCACTCCTGGTCCTCGGCGGCCGGGTCGGAGTCGGCCACGATGCCGGCACCCGCCTGCACGTACGCGGTGCCGTCGCGCAGCAGCGCCGTGCGGATGGCGATGGCGGTGTCGGAGTCGCCGGCGAAGTCCAGGTAGCCCACGCAGCCGCCGTACAGGCCGCGCCGGGAGGGCTCCAGCTCGTCGATGATCTGCATCGCGCGGGGCTTGGGGGCGCCGGAGAGGGTGCCCGCCGGGAAGCAGGCCGTGAGGACGTCGAACGCCGTACGGCCGGCCGCCACCTTTCCGGTGACCGTCGAGACGATGTGCATGACGTGCGAGTACCGCTCGACGGACATGAAGTCGACGACCTCGACCGAGCCCGGCTCGCAGACCCGCCCCAGGTCGTTGCGCCCGAGGTCGACGAGCATGAGGTGCTCGGCGCGCTCCTTGGGGTCGGCGAGCAGTTCGTCGGCGAGGGCCTGGTCCTCCTGCGGGGTGGCCCCGCGGTGCCGGGTGCCGGCGATGGGGTGGACCATGGCGTGCCCGTCCTCGACCTTGACCAGGGCCTCGGGGGAGGAACCGACGACGTCGAAGCCGTCGAAGCGGAACAGGTACATGTACGGGGACGGGTTGGTCGCCCTGAGGACCCGGTAGACGTCCAGCGCGCTCGCCGTGCACGGCGTCTCGAAGCGCTGGGAGGGGACGACCTGGAAGGCCTCGCCCGCGCGGATGCGCTCCTTGATGTCCTCGACGGCCTCCTGGAAGTCGGGGCCGCCCCACAGCGCGGTGTACCCGGGCAGTTCGGAGGGCGGCAGGACGGCGGGCGGCTGGGCCACCGCGCGCGAGAGGTCCGCCTCCATGGCGTCCAGGCGGGCCACCGCGTCGGCGTACGCCTCGTCGACCCCGGTGTCGAGGTCGTTGTGGTTGATCGCGTTGGCGATCAGCAGGACCGAGCCCTCCCAGTGGTCCATCACCGCGAGGTCGCTGGTGAGGAGCATGGTCAGCTCGGGCAGCCGCAGGTCGTCCCGCTCGCCGGGGCCGATCTTCTCCAGGCGGCGCACGATGTCGTAGCCGAGGTAGCCCACCATGCCGCCGGTGAAGGGCGGCAGGCCGTCCTGGTGCGGGGTGTGCAGGGCGTCGATGGTGGCGCGCAGGGCGAGGAGGGGGTCCCCGTCGACGGGGACGCCGGCGGGCGGGGTGCCGAGCCAGTGGGCCTGCCCCTCGCGCGCGGTGAGGGTGGCGGCGCTGCGGACGCCCACGAAGGAGTACCGGGACCACGAACGGCCGTTCTCCGCGGACTCCAGCAGGAACGTGCCGGGGCGCTCGGCGGCGAGCTTGCGGTAGAGCGCGACCGGGGTGTCGCCGTCGGCGAGGAGCTTGCGGGTGACAGGGATGACCCGGCGGTCGCCGGCCAGCTTGCGGAACGTCTCGAGATCCATGGCGGGTGACCTTACTGATCCGCGCCCGGGACGCCGGAACCGGCGTCCTTGAGCAGTACGTCGGCGTCGAAGCAGGTGCGCGCGCCGGTGTGGCAGGCGGCGCCGGCCTGGTCGACCTGGACCAGCACGGTGTCGGCGTCGCAGTCGAGGGCGACGGACCTGACCCACTGGACGTGGCCGGAGGTGTCACCCTTGACCCAGTACTCCCGGCGGCTGCGGGACCAGTAGGTGCAGCGGCCGGTGGTGAGCGTGCGGTGCAGCGCCTCGTCGTCCATCCAGCCGAGCATCAGCACCTCTCCGGTGTCGTACTGCTGGGCGATGGCGGGCAGGAGTCCGTCGGCGCTGCGCTTGAGGCGCGCGGCGATCTCGGGATCAAGGTTGCTGGGCGCGGGCGTGCTGGTCATGGGAGCCATTGTGCCGCGCCCCTGTGACAGTCCAGGGGTGCGTCCACTGTGCGGACCCGCGGGACGGCCGTAGGCTGGCTGTCATGTCGACTTTCGCCAAGCGTGAACGACTTCTCCTGGCCGATCTGTTGGAGGCCGAGGGCCCCGAGGCCCCGACCCTGTGCGAGGGCTGGACGACCCGTGACCTCGCCGCGCACGTGGTGGTGCGCGAACGCCGTCCCGACGCCGCCGGCGGCATGCTGATCAAGCAGCTCGCCTCCCGCCTGGACAAGGTGATGGAGGAGTTCGCGGCCAAGCCGTACGAGGAGCTGATCCAGCTGATCCGGACCGGCCCGCCGCGTTTCTCGCCCTTCTCCCTCAAGCAGATCGACGAGGCCTCGAACATCGTCGAGTTCTACGTCCACACCGAGGACGTCCGCCGGGCCCGCCCCGACTGGGCGCCCCGTGAGCTCGACCCGGTCTTCCAGGACGCCCTGTGGTCGCGCCTGGAACGCACCGCCCGCCTGATGGGCCGTGGGATCCCGACGGGACTGGTGCTGCGCCGCCCGGACGGCCAGACGGCCGTCGCCCACCGCGGCACGCCGGTGGTGACGGTGACCGGCGAGCCGTCGGAGCTGCTGCTGTTCACCTACGGCCGGCAGAGCGCGGCCAGGGTCGAGGTGGACGGCGACAAGGACGCCATCACCCGGCTGCACGAGGCCAAGCAGCTCGGAATCTGAGGAACGGACCGTGATCAAGGTCGCCATGACCAGCGTGTACGTCGACGACGTGGCCAGGGCCCACGCCTTCTACACGGAAGTCCTCGGCTTCGAGACCCGCGTCCACATGGATCTCGGCGACGGCACGCAGTTCGTCACCGTGGGCGCTCCCGAAGGGGCCCAGCAGGACCTCCAGCTGCTGCTGGAGCCCGGCCAGGGGCCCATCGCGGAGCCGTACCGCACGGCGGTGCGGGAGGCGGGGCTGCCGTGCATCGTGTTCTCCGTCGACGACGTCGGGGAGGAGTACGAGCGGCTGCGGATGCTCGGGGTCGAGTTCACCCAGGGCCCGCGGGACGAGGGCCCGTACCTCACCGCCGTCCTGGACGACACGGTGGGCAACCTGGTGCAGCTGGCGCAGCCGAAGGGATGAGCCCGCGTCAGCGGGGCAGTTCGGCGCGGCGCAGGGCGGGGACGCACAGGGCGACCACCCCGCCGAGCCCGCAGACCGCCGCGCTGACCACGAAGACCGGGCCGGTGCCCCAGGCGCCGATCGCCGCGGCCGACAGCGGCATGCTCAGCGGGGCCAGACCGAGGCTCGCCAGACTCGCGACGGCGGTGACGCGGCCGAGGTAGGCGGGGTCGGAGTGGGTCTGCAGCAGGGCGGCGCACAGGGCGCCGCTGAGTCCGGCGAGCAGCCCGACGAGCAGGGCCGTGCCGACGGCCACGCCGACCCCGGGCGCGTAGGCGAGGGCGCCGATCGCGACCGAGCCCGCCAGGATCGCGTACGCCACCAGGTGCCCGGCGTACGGCAGCCGCCCCCGCACGGTCAGCAGCAGGGAGGCGGTGCCGGCGCCGGCGCCGAACCCGGCGAGCACCCAGCCCATCCCGGTGGCGCCCCAGCCGCGCTCGTCGGCGAGCAGGACCAGGCCCACGTTGAGCGGGCCGACGAAGCCGAGGTCTCCCAGGGTGATGGCGACCATCAGCGGGGCGAGGACGCGGTGGCGGCGGATGTACCGCAGGCCCGCCACCAGCTCGCGCCAGGCGGTGGCTGCGGCGTCCGTCGCCTTGTCGTCGGCGGGCAGTGCCCGCATCCGTACGGAGACCAGGAGCGGCACCGACACGGCGATCAGGAGCGCGGCCAGCCCGAAGGCGGCCGCCGCGCCGCCGAGCGCCACCCCGAGACCGCCGAGCGGCCCTCCGACCACGCTCGCGAACCGGATCCCGAGGCCGCGCATGCCCTGCACGCGCGCGAGCTGGCCGTGGCTCGTCACGCGCGCGGGGAGGGCGCCCAGCGCCGGCAGGAACACGGCGTCGACGGTGCCGAACACCACGGCCAGCGCGGCCAGCGGCCACAGCCCGGGGTCGGTGACGAAGAGCAGGACGGCCACGGCGAGGACGGCCGCGCAGCGCACGACGTCGCTGCCGATGACCACCCGGCGCGGTCCGAACCGGTCGGCGATCACTCCCCCGCCCAGCATCAGCAGCGCCCGCGGCACGGCGCTCGCCGTCATCACCAGGCCCGCCTGCGCGGGCGTCCCGGCCTGGACGGCCGCCCAGGACAGGGCGAGGTAGTACACGTTGTCGCCGACCATCGAGGACGTGTAGGCGGTGAGCCAGCGCAGGACGTTGCCGTCGCGGTGGGCGGGGCGCTCGGCGGCGGCCCGCCCGGGTATGACGGGCGCGGTGGTGGACACGGACGCGGCCTTCCTCAGACGCGGAACGGGAAACCGTACAGGTGCAGCGCGACGTTCTCGCGCCCTTCGGTGTCGCCGGCGGCTTCGGCGGCCCGGCCCAACTCGTCGTACTTCTTCAGCAGGACGTGCACCTCCTTGGACAGCTCGGCGAGTTCGTCCGCCGTCAGCCGTGCCAGGTACTCGGAGTCGAGGGACGCGCTGTTCCAGTCGGCACCCCAGTGGGGGCGCTCGTCGAGGTGGCGTCGGTAGAGCTCGCTGCGCTGCTCGTAGAAGAGCCGGGAGGCCGCCGTGTGCGCGGCGGCCTTCTCCGGGGCGTCCCGGAAGTCCTCGTCGTGGATGCTGAGGCCGTCCGAGGCGGGCTGCCACCAGCGCTCGCGTCCGTCCCCGCTCTGCGGATCCGCCGCCTCGATCAGGCCGTGGTCGGCGAGCTTGCGCAGGTGGTAGCTGACCAGGGAGACGGCCTCGTCGACCTGCTCGGCGAGCTGGGAGGCGGTGGCGGTGCGGGCGACGTACAGCAGCCGATACAGCCGGATCCGGAGCGGGTGGGCGAGGGCCTTGAGGGTGCCGAGATCCGTGATCCGGCGGTTCTCCTGCGCTGGCATGACGCCACCGTAGATACACAGGGAAAGTTGCGCAATATATTTTGCGCAACTTCTCTTTCGTGTCTTTCGGCAAGAAACCCCGGCCGCCGTCGGACGACCGGGGTTCGGCGCGGCGCGGTGTCACCTCACCGCGTGCCCCGCCTCCCGCAACGTCTCCTTGACCTGACCGATCCGCAGATCGCCGAAGTGGAAGACGGACGCCGCGAGCACGGCGTCCGCGCCCGCCGCGACGGCCGGCGGGAAGTCGGCCAGCCGGCCCGCGCCGCCGGAGGCGATCACCGGGACGCTCACGTGCTTGCGGACCGCCGCGATCATCTCCAGGTCGTAGCCGTCCTTCGTGCCGTCCGCGTCCATCGAGTTGAGCAGGATCTCCCCCGCGCCCAGCTCGGCGGCCCGGTGCGCCCACTCGACGGCGTCGATGCCGGTGCCCTTGCGGCCGCCGTGGGTGGTCACCTCGAAGGAGCCCGACGCGGTGCGGCGGGCGTCCACCGACAGGACCAGCACCTGCCGGCCGAACCGCTCGGCGATCTCGCGGATCAGGTCCGGCCGGGCGATCGCGGCCGTGTTGACGCCCACCTTGTCCGCGCCCGCCCGCAGCAGCTTGTCCACGTCCTCGGCCAGGCGGACACCGCCGCCGACCGTCAGCGGGATGAACACCTGCTCGGCGGTGCGGCGCACCACGTCGTACGTCGTCTCGCGGTTGCCCGACGAGGCGGTGATGTCCAGGAACGTCAGCTCGTCGGCGCCCTCGGCGTCGTACACCTTGGCCATCTCGACGGGGTCGCCCGCGTCGCGCAGGTTCTGGAAGTTGACGCCCTTGACGACCCGGCCGTTGTCCACGTCCAGGCAGGGGATGACTCGGACCGCCAGGGTCATGACTTCTCCGCCCCCCGGTACGCCTCCACCTCGACCTCGACGACCAGGCTGGGGTCCACGAAGCCGGAGACGATGAGCATCGACGCGGCGGGCCGGACGGAGTCGAACAGCTCCTTGTGGGCGCGCCCGACGTCGTCCACGTCCCGGGCGTGGGTGAGGTACATGCGGGTCCGTACGACGTCCTCGCGGCCGAGTCCCAGCTCCCCGAGCGCCGCGAACGCGACGCCGAAGGCGTTGATCGTCTGCTCGTAGGGGGCGCCCGCGGCGATCTCGCCGTCCACGATGGACGTGCAGCCGGAGACCAGCACCAGGCCGTTCGGCAGTTCCACCGCACGGGAGTACCCGAAGGTCTCCTCCCAGGGCGCGCCGGTGCTCACGCGTCGCAGATCGCTCACTTGGCCACCGCCTCCAGGGCCTCTTCCAGGGTGAACGCCTTCGCGTACAGGGCCTTGCCGACGATCGCGCCCTCGACACCGAAGGGCACCAGCTCGGCGAGGGCCCGCAGGTCGTCCAGGGACGACACGCCACCGGAGGCCACCACCGGACGGCCGGTGGCCCCGCAGACGTTCCTCAACAGCTCCAGGTTCGGCCCCTGGAGCGTGCCGTCCTTGGCGATGTCGGTCACCACGTACCGCGCGCAGCCCTCCTTGTCGAGGCGCTCCAGCGTCTCGTAGAGGTCGCCGCCGTCACGGGTCCAGCCGCGCCCGCGCAGGGTGGTACCGCGGACGTCGAGACCGACCGCGATCTTGTCGCCGTGCTCCGCGATCACCTTGGCGACCCACTCCGGGGTCTCCAGGGCGGCCGTGCCGAGGTTCACCCGGGTGCAGCCGGTGGCCAGGGCGGCGGCCAGCGTGGCGTCGTCCCGGATACCGCCGGACAGCTCCACCTTGATGTCCATCGCCCGGGTGACCTCACCGACCAGGGCCCGGTTGTCGCCGGTGCCGAACGCCGCGTCCAGGTCGACCAGGTGCAGCCACTCGGCGCCCGCCGCCTGCCAGGCGAGGGCCGCCTGAAGGGGCGAGCCGTACGAGGTCTCCGTACCGGACTCGCCGTGCACGAGCCGGACGGCCTGGCCGTCACGGACGTCGACGGCGGGGAGGAGTTCGAGCTTCGAAGCCATCAGAGGGTTCCGATCCAGTTGTTCAGCAGCTGCGCTCCGGCGTCGCCGGACTTCTCGGGGTGGAACTGCGTGGCCCACAGGGCGCCGTTCTCCACGGCGGCCACGAAGGGCTTGCCGTGCGTCGACCAGGTGACCAGCGGGGCGCGCAGCGCGGGGTTCGCGGTCTGAAGGCTCCAGTCGTGGACGGCGTAGGAGTGCACGAAGTAGAAGCGCGCGTCCGCGTCCAGGCCCGCGAACAGCTGGGAGCCGGCCGGCGCGTCGACGGTGTTCCAGCCCATGTGGGGGACGACGTCGGCCTCCAGCGGCGCGACCGCGCCGGGCCACTCGTCGAGCCCTTCGGTCTCCACGCCGTGCTCGATGCCGCGCGCGAAGAGGATCTGCATGCCGACGCAGATGCCCATGACCGGGCGGCCGCCGGACAGCCGGCGGTCGATGATCCAGTCCCCGCGCGCCTCCCGCAGGCCCTTCATGCAGGCGGCGAAGGCACCGACACCCGGCACCAGCAGACCGTCCGCGTTCATCGCCGTGTCGAAGTCACGCGTGATCTCGACGTCGGCTCCCGCGCGCGCGAGGGCACGCTCGGCGGAACGGACGTTTCCGAAGCCGTAGTCGAAGACGACGACCTTCTTCGCACCGGTGCTCAATTCCACACCTCCAGCCTCATGACGCCCGCGACGAGACACATCGCGGCGCCGATCGAGAGCAGCACGATGAGACTCTTCGGCATCTGCTGCTTGACGAAGGAGTAGATCCCGCCGGCCAGGAAGAGGCCGACGACGATCAGCAGGGTCGCAAGGCCCGTCACAGCGCGCCCTTCGTGGACGGGAGGATGCCGGCCGCGCGCGGGTCGCGCTCACAGGCGTACCGCAGGGCCCGGGCCAGCGCCTTGAACTGGCACTCCACGATGTGGTGGGCGTTGCGCCCGTAGGGCACGTGCACGTGCAGCGCGATCTGGGCCTGGGCGACGAAGGACTCCAGGATGTGCCGGGTCATCGTGGTGTCGTACTCGCCGATCATCGGCGCCATCTTCTCGGGCTCGGTGTGCACGAGGTAGGGGCGGCCGGACAGGTCCACGGTGACCTGGGCCAGGGACTCGTCCAGCGGGACCGTGCAGTTGCCGAAGCGGTAGATCCCGACCTTGTCGCCGAGTGCCTGCTTGAAGGCGGCGCCCAGCGCGAGGGCGGTGTCCTCGATGGTGTGGTGCGAGTCGATGTGCAGGTCACCCTCGGTCTTCACGGTCAGGTCGAACAGACCGTGCCGTCCGAGCTGGTCGAGCATGTGGTCGTAGAAGCCGACCCCTGTCGCCACCTCGACCTTGCCGGAACCGTCGAGATCGATCTCGACGAGGACCGAGGTCTCCTTCGTCACCCGCTCAACGCGGCCTACGCGGCTCATGCGCTCTCCTTCTTCAACTCACGGACCGCGTCGAGGAACGCGTCGTTCTCTTCGGGGGTCCCGGTGGTCACCCGCAGCCAGCCGGGTACCCCGTTGTCCCGGACCAGGACGCCCCGGTCGAGGATCTTCCGCCACATCGCGTGCGCGTCGGCGAACCGGCCGAACTGGACGAAGTTGGCGTCCGACGCGGTGACGTCGTAGCCGATCGCCACCAGTTCGGTGACCAGCCGGTCCCGCTCCGCCTTCAGCTGCTCGACGTAACCCAGCAGCGTGCCGGTGTGTTCCAGGGCGGCCAGGGCGGTCGCCTGGGTGATCGCCGACAGGTGGTACGGCAGCCGGACGAGCTGGACGGCGTCCACGACCGCCGGGTGGGCGGCGAGGTAGCCGAGGCGCAGTCCCGCCGCGCCGAACGCCTTCGACATCGTCCGCGAGAGGACCAGGTTCGGCCGGCCCTCGATCAGTGGCAGCAGCGAGCCGCCGTGGCTGAACTCGATGTAGGCCTCGTCGACCACCACCATCGAGGCCTTCGCGGCCTGCGCGGCCTCGTACAGGGCGAGGACGGTCTCGGGCGGGACGGCGGTGCCCGTGGGGTTGTTGGGGGTGGTCACGAACACGACGTCCGGCCGGTGCTCGGCGAGGGCCTTCTCGGCGGCGGCGAGGTCGATGGTGAAGTCCTCGTGGCGCGGGCCGGAGATCCAGCCCGTGCCGGTGCCGCGCGCGATGAGGCCGTGCATGGAGTACGACGGCTCGAAGCCGATCGCCGTACGGCCCGGTCCGCCGAAGGTCTGCAGCAGCTGCTGGATGACCTCGTTGGAGCCGTTGGCCGCCCAGACGTTGGCCGGGCCGACCTCGTGACCGGACGTGTCCGTCAGATACTCGGCGAGCCGTGTGCGCAGCTCGACCGCGTCCCGGTCGGGGTAGCGGTTGAGGTTCCGGGCCGCCGCACGGACACGCTCGGTGATCCGCTCGACCAGGGGCTCGGGCAGCGGGTAGGGGTTCTCGTTGGTGTTCAGCCGTACCGGGACGTCCAACTGGGGCGCGCCATAGGGGGACTTGCCGCGCAGCTCGTCCCGTACGGGGAGATCGTCGATTCCGAAGCTCACTTGCTCGCCGGTACCTTCCACCCGAACCGTGCCTTGATCGCCGCGCCGTGCGCGGGCAGATCCTCCGCCTCCGCCAGCGTCACCACGTGATGCGCCACGTCGGCCAGCGCGTCCTTCGTGTAGTCGACGATGTGGATGCCGCGCAGGAAGGACTGGACGGACAGGCCCGAGGAGTGGCAGGCGCAGCCGCCGGTGGGCAGGACGTGGTTGGACCCGGCCGCGTAGTCGCCGAGCGAGACCGGCGCCCAGGG
This sequence comes from Streptomyces sp. NPDC003011, assembly GCF_053591515.1. Taxonomy (NCBI): domain Bacteria; kingdom Bacillati; phylum Actinomycetota; class Actinomycetes; order Kitasatosporales; family Streptomycetaceae; genus Streptomyces; species Streptomyces sp. NPDC003011. Next base: position 152,579 of record NZ_JBSFTY010000002.1, on the reverse strand, counting down.
GCCGATGAAGATCGCGCCGGCGTTGCGGACCCGGTCGGCCACCGCGGCGGCGTCGGCCGTCTGGATCTCCAGGTGCTCGGCGCCGTACGCGTCGACCACTCGCAGGCCCTCGTCGACGCCGTCGACCAGCACGATCGCGGACTGCCGGCCGGCCAGCGCCGGGCGGATCCGGTCCTCGACGTGCCGGGTGGCCGCGGCCTGCGGCTCCAGTTCCTTCTCCACCGCGTCCGCGAGGGCGACGGAGTCGGTGACCAGGACGGCGGCGGCCAGCGGGTCGTGCTCGGCCTGGCTGATCAGGTCGGCGGCGACGTGCACCGGGTCGGCCGTGTCGTCGGCGAGGACCGCGATCTCGGTCGGCCCGGCCTCGGCGTCGATGCCGATCTTGCCGGTGAAGTAGCGCTTGGCGGCGGCGACCCAGATGTTGCCGGGTCCGGTGACCATGTTGGCGGGCGGGCAGGACTCGGTGCCGTACGCGAACATCGCGACGGCGGTGGCGCCACCGGCCGCGTACACCTCGTCGACGCCGAGCAGCGCGCACGCGGCGAGGATCGTCGGGTGCGGCAGGCCGCCGAAGTCGGCCTGCGCCGGGGAGGCGAGCGCGACGGACGCGACGCCGGCCTCCTGCGCGGGCACCACGTTCATGATCACGGAGGACGGGTAGACGGACCGCCCGCCGGGCGCGTACAGCCCGACCCGGTCGACCGGCACCCACTTCTCGGTCACCGACCCGCCGGGCACGACCTGGGTGGTGCGGGTGGAGCGCCGCTGCTCGCGGTGGACGAGACGGGCGCGGCGGATGGACTCCTCCAGGGCCGCGCGCACGGCCGGGTCCAGCTCGTCGAGAGCCCGGGTCAGCGCCTCGGCCGGGACCCGCACCGATTCCAGCCGTACCCCGTCGAACTTCTCGGCGAAGTCGATCAGCGCCGCGTCGCCCCGATGATGCACGGCCTCGCAGATCGGACGCACCTTCTCCAGGGCGGCCTGAACGTCGAACTCGGCTCGGGGCAGCAGGTCGCGCAGGGCGGGGCCCTCGGGAAGGGCGTCGCCGCGCAGATCGATTCGGGAGATCACGCCGTCAATTCTCTCAGACCGGGATCGGGCGTCGTTCCCGCGTATCAATGGCTGATACAGAACGCCCGGAGAGCCGGGAAGACGCCCTTCACGTTGAGTGTTCAGCACGTCACTCAGCGGGCATGAACAGGTGTACGAAACCCATGAGCGCCCGGGGAGGAGGGAAGCACCTGTGACCGAGGGGGCCGGCATCCGGGACAGGGACCTGCCGGACGATCTGACCGCCACCGAGGCCGGCATGTGGCAGGCCTTCCGCAACGGCAGCGTCTACGACCTGAGCAGCGGCGACACCGCCGTCGACGATCCGCACGGCGGGCATCCCTGGGGCCCCGGGCGGACCGTGCGGGCCCGCATCGTGTGCTGGCTGCTCCTGGACGGGCCGCCCGCGCTCGCCGGCCGGGTGTCCTCCCTGAAACTCGTCGGCGTGCGGATCCGCGGCTCCCTGGACCTCGCGGGCGGCACGGTGGTGCCGTACGTCGAGATGCGGGCCTGCCGCTTCGAGCAGGACGTCCTGCTGCCGGAGGCCCGCTTCACCACCGTACGGATGGTGGACTGCTCGGTGCCACGGCTGGAGGCGGCCCGGGTGCAGACCGAGGGCGACCTGCACCTGCCGCGCTGCCGCTTCCACCGCGGCATCCGGCTCACCGACGCGCAGATCGGCACGGACCTGCTGCTCAACCAGGCGATCGTGCACCGCGACCGCAACGGCCGCTCGGTCGCCGCGGACGGCCTGACCGTCGGCCAGGACCTCCAGGCCGAGATGCTGGAGTCGCACGGTGAACTGAGCCTGCGCAGCGCCAAGATCGGCGTCTCGCTGAGCCTGCGCGGCGCCCGGCTCGTCAACCCGTACGCACGGCTCGCCCTGAACGCCCCCCAGCTGACCGTGGAGCGCTCGCTGTACCTGACCCCGGCGGGCGTCGGCAGCATCCTGCTGAGCGGCACGACACCCGCGCGCGGGACACGCGTCCAGCGGTTCGAGTGCCAGGGCGGGGTGCGGCTGGACGACGGGCGGTTCGGGGACGCGGTCGACCTGGAGCGGGCCCGGTTCACCATGACCGACGAGCAGGAGCTGTCGCTGCGCCGCGTGCAGACGCCCGAACTGCGCTTCCTCGGGGACCGGCCGGCGCGGGGCACGGTCGTGCTGTCGGGGGCGCGGGTCGGCAACCTGATGGACCGGGCGGACGCCTGGCCGGGTCCCGGGCGGCTGCACATGGGCGGGTTCAGCTACGAGAACCTGGTGCCGCGCGGGCCGTTCCCGCTGGACGAACGGCTGGACTGGGTGGCGGCGGCGACCGCCGAGTACAACCCGGAGCCGTACGAACGACTCGCCTCGGTGCTGCGGGCCGGCGGTGAGGACGAGGACGCGCGCGAGGTGCTGCTCGCCAAGCAGCGCCGCCGCCGGGAGAGCCTGCCGGTCGCGGCCAAGCTCTGGGGGTACGCCCAGGACTGGACGGTCGCCTACGGGTACCGGCCGGGCCGGGCGGCCGTATGGATGGCGGTGCTGTGGGCGGCGAGTTCGGTGGCCTTCGCGCACGCCGACCATCCGCCCCTCAAACGGGGCGAGCATCCGCCGTGGGACCCCACCCTGTTCGCCCTCGATCTGCTGCTGCCGGTCATCGATCTGGGCCAGGTCGGGTTCTGGCAGCTGAGCGGCGGCTGGCAGTGGCTGGCCGCGGTGATCGTCCTGCTGGGCTGGGTCCTGGCGACGACGGTGGCGGCCGGGGCGACGCGCCTGCTGCGGCGTAGCTGATGGTGCGCGTGTGACCAGAGTTGTTGAACGGTCACCTTTTTGCCGTCCCTTGACCGTAGCGCGTACAACTTTCCATGACTTGCCCGATGACGCTGGCGCAGCGATCACCCGCGCCTTTCAATGGTCGACACCATGGCTCTCCTGCCCCCGTTCATCCGCGGCCCCCGGGCACCCCGGAACACCTCGTGCGCGGCCTGCGGACCGCCCGCCGACGACGAGGTGTTCCTCGACGCGCCCGACGACCGGCTCGGCCCCGCGCTGGTCGCGGCCGGAGCGGGCGTGTACGGGCCGGCCGCCGCCCTGCTCGCCGCCACCCGCACGAGCGCCGACTGGGAGAACCGCGACCGCTACGCGCGAAGACTCGCGGCCTTCGCCCGCTCGCGCGACGAGTGGTACGAGGACTGGCGCACGGCCGCCCCGCACGACCCGGACGCCCTGCTGCTGGGCGCCCAGCTCGCGGTGGAGCGCGCCTGGCCGTCACCGGCGCGGGCAGAACTGCTGCGCGAGGTGAGCCCCCTGATCACCGCCGCCGGGCACGGCGACCTGAGCGATCCGGTGCCGTGGCGGATCGCGCTGGACCACGCGCGCGGCTCGAACGCCGGGCACCGGTATTTCGGGGAGCTGTGGGAGGCCGCGGTCCGCCGGGCCCCGCACCACTACGGCTGCCATGTGGCGGCCCTGCGCTACCTCGCCGCCTCCGGGCAGGGCTCCCACCACGCGTGCTTCGACTTCGCCGAGCGGGCCGCGCAGGACGCTCCGGCCGGCTCGCTCGTCCAAGCGCTGCCGGCCCGGGCGGCCTTCTCGTACCTGACCGACGGCCACGGCCGCGACATACCGCGCGAGCGGCTGGACGCCGCCGCCGACCGGGCCATCGCGCTCTCGGCCCGTTTCCCGGCGGCCGACCCCTGGCCGGCCGAGGTCCGCAACAAGCTGATGTACGTCCTGGTACGGCTGGAACGCTGGCCGGACGCCGGGGAGCAACTGCGCCGCATCGGCCCGTACGCCACCTCCTTTCCCTGGGACCGGTTCTCGGACGACCCCCTCGGCCGGTTCCTGGAGATCCGTGACGAGATCCGCCGCAGGACCGCTCCCCGCCATCCACGGAGTGAGCACGGCGGACGTGCCCGCTCCGGCGACCATTAGGCTCTTGCGTCGTGACCACCGTGCGGCTCCCGCTCTTCCCCCTGAACTCGGTGTTGTTCCCGGGGCTCGTGCTTCCCCTCAACATCTTCGAGGAGCGCTATCGCGCCATGATGCGCGAGCTGCTGAAGACCCCCGAGGACGAACCACGCCGGTTCGCCGTCGTGACGATCCGCGACGGCCACGAGGTGGCGCAGACCGCACCCGGCATGCCGGACCCGACGGCCGTGCCCGAGCGCGGGCCGACGGCCGGCTTCGGCGAGGACCCGGTCAAGGCGTTCCACGGCATCGGCTGCGTCGCGGACGCCGCGACGATCCGGGAGCGGCCCGACGGCACCTTCGAGGTCCTGGCGACGGGTACCAGCCGGGTGCGCCTGCGGTCCGTGGACGCCTCCGGCCCGTTCCTGACCGCGGAGCTGGAGGAGCTGCCGGAGGAGCCGGGCGAGGAGGCCGGGGCGCTGGCCGAGGGTGTGCTGCGGTCCTTCCGTCAGTACCAGAAGCGTCTGGCGGGCGCCCGGGAGCGGTCCCTGTCCACCGGTGCGGAACTGCCGGACGAGCCGTCCGTGGTCTCGTACCTGGTGGCCGCCGCGATGATGCTGGACACTCCGACGAAGCAGCGCCTGCTCCAGGCCCCGGACACCGCGGCCCGGCTGCGCGAGGAACTGAAACTCCTTCGCTCGGAGACGTCGATCATCCGTAGTCTGCCGTCGTTGCCCGCGTCCGAGCTGACGCGCGGGCCGACGAGCCTCAACTGACGTACGAGTTCCGGGGAACAGGCGGGATCAGGCCGCGATGGCGAAGAAGGCGAAGCAGAAGCAGCAGGCGGGCGGCACGCCCGCGACGGCGGCCCTGATCGCGGCGGGAGTGCCGCACACGGTCCACTCCTACGATCACGACCCCTCCCACCCGTCCTACGGGGAGGAGGCGGCCGAGGCGATGGACGTCTCGCCGGAGCGGGTCTTCAAGACGCTGGTGGCCGACGTGGACGGGGCCCTGACGGTCGCGGTGGTCCCGGTGGCGGGCCGGCTGGACCTCAAGGCACTGGCGTCGGCGGCCGGCGGCAAGCGCGCCACGATGGCCGACCCGGCTCTCGCCGAACGCACCACGGGCTATGTGCGCGGCGGCATCTCCCCGCTCGGCCAGCGCAGGAAACTGCCGACCGTGCTCGACGCGTCGGCCTCAGCGCACGCCACCATCTGCGTCTCGGCGGGCCGCCGCGGCCTGGAGGTCGAGCTCTCCCCGGACGACCTGGCGAAGCTCACGGACGCGGTGCTGGCGCCCATCGGGCGTGCGTGACCCCTCGACGGCGGTCCGTTCCTCCGTTAAGCACGAGGGACATGTCGAAGAGAACGCGGAAACGCAGGTGGCGCGTCAGGAAGGCCCGCTCCAACCACGGCAGGCGCCCGGCCTAGGCCGGGCGTGACGCCAGGGCCCGGCATACGTCACGCCAGTGGGGCCCCGTACGGATCCTTCGGGACGGGGTCCTGCTGACCGGGGGCCGGCTGCTCCGGGTCCCGCGGCCCGAACAGGGCCGTCAGCCCGAGGTGCACCACCAGCGCCGCCAGCGGCCAGGCCAGCAGCGCCCCCTTGGCGTTCAGCTCCAGCGGCGCGGAGAAGGTGACTCCCTTGCCCACGGACTTCGCGTGGGCGACCACGTCCTGCGCGGGCCCGAGCCACACCCCGAGCCGCCAGGCCAGCCACGACGCCAGCAGCCCGCCGACGCCCAACGCCACCACCAGCGGCACTCCCCCGCGCCGCCGCAGCAAAAAGACGGTGAGCGCGCTCAGCGCCCCGAAGGCCAGCCCCAGCAGAGTGAACGTTCCATCGACACCGACCGCCTGCTCGCCCTCGGTGTCCTCCAGGTAGACGACCCAGCTCTTGCCGACCACGTCACCCACCAGCGGGACGTGCGGCGCCAGCCACCACCACAGCACGCCCAGCAGCACCCCGGCGACCGCCACCGCCACCGTGACCACGGCGGCCTCCCGCACTTCGGTCTTCATCCCGGGACCGTCCTGTCCGTACGTACCGTCCGCGCCGTACGACGCATCCGGCGCAGGAGCCACGTACCCGGGAGACGACCCCTGCCACGCACTGTGCGCGGGCTGTTCATGGGGCGGCGGAGGAGGAGTCAACGGTGCGGTCACCCTGACATCGTGCCAGGCGCGGCTGTGCGGCGCGTCACCGGACGGCCGCCCGGCGGTACGCCCAGGTGGCGACCGCCAGAGACACCACGCCGACACCGGCGCAGACGGCGAGATCACCGAGGACGAAGGCCCAGTCGGGGTCCGGCTCGAAGGTCCGTGCGAAGGCCTCCACGCCGTACGTCGAGGGCAGCAGATCCCGTGTGAACCGCACCGCCTCGGGCATCCGGTCCGCCGGCAGCACGCCCAGCAGCAGCGCCGCCGACATGCCGAGCTGTCCCAGCAGCGTGGCCAGTTCCGGACGCGGCGCGAGCAGCCCGAGCGCGGCCCCGAGGCCGGCGAGCGCGGCGCCCGCGAGGGGGATGACGGCCACCAGCACCCACAGGTGCGTCAGGGGAAGCCCGAACAGCACGGACCCGAAGACCGCGGTCACCACGGTCCCCGGCACGGTGAAGGAGGCGTACGCGCCCGCCGCGCCCAGCACCACCGCCGCCGGCGGCACCGGCAGCGTGGCGTAGTGGTCGAGCCCGCCGCCGGCCCGCAGCTGGCCGAAGTACTGCGCCAGCAGGTTCAGCGCGACGAAGGCGACCACCAGGACGGACGAGCCGGCCACCACCGCCTGCGCCTCGCCTCCGCCGTCCACGACTCCGCGCATCAGGATCATGATCCCGATCGACTGGAAGGTCGCCACGAACAGCAGCGGGATGCGCGCGACCCGCGCCCGGGACAGCTGCGCCCGGTACACGGCCGCCAGCGCCGGCCACAGCCGCGCGCGCGGCCCGAGCTCGGCGGCCTCCCGGACCGGCTCCTCCACGGCCAGGGCGCTGCCCGGCAGAACCTCGGCGGGTACGACACTCACCTCGTGCGGCTCCCCTCGCTCGGTTTCACTCCGGCCATCGCCCCGTCCGGTACGGATACGGCGGTCCGTGTACTCAACGTGCTCACGCCTTCACCAGTCCCTGCTGTGCCGCGCCGCCCAGCGCCAGGTACACGTCCTCCAGGCTCGGTGTGGCGAGCGTGAAGTCGTCCAGTGCGGCGAAGGCGGCCCCGCCGGTGACGGTCGCGACGACCGCGCGGGCCTCGTCCGGGGCGAGCCGCAGGGTCCAGCGGCGCCCGGACTCCACGGCCCGGTCCCGCAGCGCGGCCACCTCGGGCACGTGCAGCGGAGCCGTCTCGCGCCACACCAGGTCGACCCGCACCTCGTCGGCGACCTGCTCCTTGAGACCGGTGGGGCTGTCGCAGGCGATCACCCGCCCCCGGTCCAGGACGGCGACCCGGTCGAGGACGGTCTCGGCCTCGATGACGTTGTGGGTGACGAGCAGGACGGTCGCCCCGTGCTCGGCCCGACGCCGGTCGACGGCACCCCACACCGCGCGCCGCGCCACGGGGTCCATGCCGCTGGTCGGCTCGTCGAGCACCAGCAGCGGCCGCCGCCCCACCAGCGCGGCGGCGAAGCAGGCCAGACGGCGCTGTCCGCCGGACAGCTTCTTGATCGGCCGCCCGGCGAGCGGCGTCAGGCCCAGCTCGTCCAGTACGGCGTCCCGCTCGGCCCGCGCCTGTCCCCGCTCCAGGCCGCGCAGCCGGCCGGTGGTCTCGGCGGCGAGCGACACGGTGAGGTCGTCGAGGGCGGTGGACTCCTGCCCCAGGTAGGCGAGGATCCGCGAGGCCCGCTCCGGATGGCGCACGATGTCGTGCCCGAGGATCTCCACGCTCCCGCGGTCGGGCCGCATCAGCCCGGTCAGCTGCCGTACGAGGGTGGTCTTCCCGGCGCCGTTCGGCCCGAGCAGCCCGAAGATCTCACCGCGTCTGATGTCCAGGCGTACGTCGTCGGTGGCCGTCACCTGGGGCGTCGCGGGAACGCCGCGCCGGCCGCGTACCGCCGGATAGGTCTTGGTCAGTCCGCGCACCGCGCACACGACATCACCGCTGTGTCGAAGTGCCTGTGCCGCGCGCGTACTCACAAGGGACGAGCCTACGGGGTCCGCGGCCCCGGTCCGCTGCCGGGTCGGTCCGTGACGGGAATTCCAGCGGTAACGATCTCAGTCGGCCGCGGGGGCGTGTTCGGCCGTCGTGCGCACGTCGATCTCCCGCCAGAACCCGGCCCGGATCGCATACCGGTCGTGCTCGTCGATCTGGTCGTCCTTGTGCGCGAGCAGCCCGAAGCGGGCGGCGTACCGCAGCAGTTCCCCGTCGATACGGTGCGGAATGCGGGGATACATACCGGACAGCTTCCGCAGCTGGCCCTGGTCTCCGAGCCGCTCCGTCCACCGGCGTGCGAAGACCTGCCCCACCTCGAACGGATCCCCGCCGACCGTGGTGATGTCCTCCTCCCGGTCGGCCCACCGCTGCTCGGCCGTGGTCACCTGGGCGAGCGTCGGCATCGAGGCGGCCTCGGGAGGCTCGGCGGCGCCACCGGGCCGGTCGACCCAGCCTTTGTCGGAGGACCAGCGCAGGGTCGCGGTCGTGGGCGGCGGGGCGGGCTGGACGCCCGGGGCACGCAGCGCTGCCAGGTCCTTCGGGGTGGGCACGCCCTTGGGCGCGGGCACCCGCTCCTGCGTGCCGTTCGGCGAGGCGTCGGCCGCCGTGGTGTGCTCGTCCGCCTCGGCGGACCGCTCGTCCGACCGGGTGGGCGCGGACTCGGGCAGCGGGGCCGACAGGATCGCGGCGATCTCGGGGCGCGGCACGGGCGGCGGCGCGCAGATCCCGCCGAACTCCTTGGGGCGTACGGCCTTGGTGATCCACGCGCGGTCGAGCACCCGCCGCTCGTCGGCCTCGGCGACCAGGTCCTCGGACTGGTTGTAGTCCCCGTCGGCGGCCTGCACGGCCCACAGGTGGACGGCGACTCCGTGCTCCTTGGCGGCCATCATGCCCGGCAGCAGGTCCCCGTCGCCGGTGACCAGGACGACGTCGGAGCAGGCGCGGTTGCGGGCCAGTTCGGTCAGTTCGGCGTGCATGGCGGCGTCCACGCCCTTCTGGGCCCAGCGTCCGTCGCTGCGGGTCAGGGCGCCGAGCCGGACGGTGACCCGGGGCATCACGCGCAGCCTGCGGTGCTCGGGCTGCGGGACGCGGTCGGGGGCGCCGTCGAACCAGTAGATGCGCAGCAGCGGCCGTTCCGTGTCGAACTCGGCGCGTTCACGCAGCCCTTGGATGAGGGCGCTGTGGTCGACGGTGATCCGGGATCGCGACGGTTCCCCGGCGAGGAGACTGGCGGCGGCCCCCAGCAGATACCCGGCGTCCACCAGGACGATGCAGCGGTCCACACGACTCACCTTCTTCCCGGGAGGCTTGCTTCGGGCTTGCTTCGAGTCTGCCCGACCGCGCGGGGGTTAACGGCCGGAACTCGATCTTCGGCGTGGCGTTTCGGGGCGGCGCACGCCGACGAACCCTGTCACAGACGGTAATGATCCGACATGCGTTCTTTGTCAGCCTATGTGAATCTGGTCGCGGCCCAGGGCTGAACCGAAAGACAGGCCCGAGATCCCCCACAGGAGGCAGATCACCATGGCCAAGAACAAGAACCGTGACCGCAAGCAGCCGGCCGAGCGCGCTCCGCAGACCGCCCAGCAGCCGTCGATGGAGCCCCAGGACGAGCAGCGCTCCACCCAGGTGACTCCCGGCGACATGGCCCGCAAGGGCCGTGGGAAGCGCTTCGGTCACAACTGACCTCTGCGTGACGGGCCGTCGCAGCCCAGGCACACACCGAGGGGCGCATCCGGTACCGGATGCGCCCCTCGCGCACGTCAAGATCCCGCCGTGATCCTGCTGTCAGCCCGCCGTCAGCCCGCCAGGCAGGACGGACCCAGCAGCACCTTCAGGTCGCCGAAGAGCGCCGGGTCGGGCTTCACCCGGTGCCGGTCCAGGCGCAGCACGGTCGTCTTGCGCGGGCCCTGGAGCTTGATCCGGACCTCGCTCTCGCCCTTGTGGTGGCTGAGGATCTCGCCGAGGCGGCTGACCATCGGCGGGGTGACCCGGGTGGCCGGGATGGTGAGGATCACGGGCGCGTTGGTGCCCGCGTTCGACAGGTCGGGCACCTGGAGTTCCATGGCGACCAGGCGGGGCACGTCCTCCCGCTTGTCGAGGCGTCCCTTCACGAACACCACGGCGTCCTCGACGAGCTGGGTGGACACCAGCTGGTAGGTCGCCGGGAAGAACATGCACTCGATGGAACCGGCGAGGTCCTCGACGGTGGCGATGGCCCAGGCGTTGCCCTGCTTGGTCATCTTGCGCTGCAGGCCGGAGATGATCCCGCCGATGGTCACCACCGCCCCGTCGGAGTGCTCACCTCCGGTGAGCTGGGCGATGCCCGCGTCCGCCTTGTCGGACAGCACGTGCTCCAGGCCGAACAGCGGATGGTCGGAGACGTACAGGCCGAGCATCTCCCGCTCCTGCGCGAGCAGATACGTCTTCTCCCACTCCTCGGTGGTGAACTCCACGTCGAGGCCGAAGCCGGGCTCGGTGCTCTGTTCCTCGCCCATGCCGCCGAAGAGGTCGAACTGGCCCTCGGCCTCCTTGCGCTTGACCGCGACGACGTTGTCGATCATCGGCTCGTACTGCGCGGTGAGCCCCTTGCGGGTGTGCCCCATGGAGTCGAAGGCGCCGGCCTTGATCAGCGATTCCGTGGTCCGCTTGTTGCAGACGACCGCCTCGACCTTGTCGAGGTAGTCGGGGAAGGAGGTGTACTTCCCCTTCGTCTTGCGGCTCTTGATGATCGACTCGACGACGTTGGTGCCGACGTTGCGGACGGCCGAGAGGCCGAAGAGGATTACGTCGTCGCCCTGTGCGGCGAAGTTCGACTCGGACTCGTTGACGTTCGGCGGCAGCACCTTGATGCCCATGCGCCGGCACTCGTTGAGGTAGACGGCCGACTTGTCCTTGTCGTCCTTGACCGAGGTGAGCAGCGCGGCCATGTACTCGGCGGGGTAGTTCGCCTTCAGGTACGCGGTCCAGTACGAGACCAGTCCGTACGCGGCCGAGTGGGCCTTGTTGAACGCGTATCCGGCGAAGGGGACCAGCACGTCCCACAGGGCCTGGATGGCCTCGTCGCTGTAGCCGTTCTTCTTGGCGCCGGCCTGGAAGATGGTGAAGTTCTTCGCCAGCTCGTCGGGCTTCTTCTTGCCCATCACGCGGCGCAGGATGTCGGCCTCGCCGAGTGAGTACCCGGCGATGATCTGGGCGGCCTTCTGGACCTGCTCCTGGTAGACGATCAGGCCGTAGGTGACCGCCAGGACCTCTTCGAGCGGCTCCTCCAGCTCCTTGTGGATCGGCGTGATCTCCTGGCGGCCGTTCTTGCGCTCCGCGTAGTTGATGTGCGAGTTCATGCCCATCGGACCCGGCCGGTACAGGGCCGAGACGGCGGAGATGTCCTCGAAGTTGTCGGGCTGCATCTGGCGCAGCAGCGAGCGCATCGGGCCGCCGTCGAACTGGAAGACACCGAGGGTGTCACCGCGGCAGAGCAGTTCGAAGGTCGTGGGGTCGTCCAGCGGGAGCGCGAGCATCTCCAGGTCGATGCCCTTGTTGGCCTTCACCATCTTGATGGCGTCGTCCATGATCGTGAGGTTGCGCAGGCCCAGGAAGTCCATCTTCAGCAGGCCCAGCGACTCGCACTGCGGGTAGTCCCACTGGGTGATGGTCACGCCGTCGGTGTGCCGCACCCAGATGGGGGCGTGGTCGACGATGGGTTCGCTGGACATGATCACGCCGGCCGCGTGCACACCCATCTGCCGGACCAGGCCCTCGACGCCCTTGGCGGTGTCGATGACCTTCTTCACGTCCGGCTCGTTCTCGTACATCGCGCGGATCTCGGCCGCCTCGCTGTAGCGGGGGTGCGAGGGGTCGGTGATGCCGTTCAGGTCGATGCCCTTGCCCAGGACGTCGGCGGGCATCGCCTTGGTGAGGCGGTCACCCATCGCGTACGGGTAGCCCAGGACGCGCGCGGAGTCCTTGATGGCGTTCTTCGCCTTGATCTTGCCGTAGGTGCCGATCATGGCGACCTTGTCGGCGCCGTACTTCTCGGTCACGTACCTGATCACCTCGACGCGCCGACGCTCGTCGAAGTCGATGTCGACGTCGGGCATGGAGACGCGCTCGGGGTTGAGGAACCGCTCGAAGATCAGACCGTGCGGGATCGGGTCGAGGTCGGTGATGCCCATGGCGTACGCGACGATCGAGCCGGCGGCGGAGCCTCGGCCGGGGCCGACCGCGATGCCGTTGTTCTTGGCCCACATGATGAAGTCGGCGACGACGAGGAAGTAGCCCGGGAACCCCATCTGGATGATGACGTCCATCTCGTACTCGACCTGCTTCTGGCGGTCCTCGGGGATGCCGCCCGGGAAGCGGCGCTCCATGCCCCGGCGGACCTCCTCCTTGAACCAGCTGACCTCGGTGTAGCCCTCGGGGATGTCGAACTTCGGCATGAGGTTCTTCGCCTCGAACATGCCTGTCGTGTCGATCTGCTCGGCCACCAGGAGGGTGTTGGCGCAGCCCTCCTGCCAGGCGTCCGAGGAGTCGATGGCGTACATCTCCTCCGTGGACTTCAGGTAGTAGCCGGTCCCGTCGAAGCGGAAGCGGTCCGGGTCCGAGAGGTTCTTGCCGGTCTGGATGCACAGCAGCGCGTCGTGCGCGGTCGCCTCGTGCGCGTACGTGTAGTGCGAGTCGTTGGTGACCAGCGGCGGGATGCCGAGCTTCTTGCCGATGTCCAGCAGGCCCTCACGCACCCGGCGTTCGATCTCGATGCCGTGGTCCATCAGCTCCAGGAAGTAGCGGTCCTTGCCGAAGATGTCCTGGTACTCGGCCGCCGACTTCAGCGCCTCGTCGAACTGGCCGAGGCGCAGCCGGGTCTGGAGCTCGCCGGAGGGACAGCCGGTGGAGGCGATGAGCCCCTCGGACCACTGGGAGATGGTCTCCTTGTCCATCCGGGGCCACTTCTGCAGCCAGCCCTCCGCGTACGCGTCCGAGGAGAGCTTGAAGAGGTTGTGCAGGCCCGTCTTGTCGGCCGCCCAGATCGTCTTGTGGGTGTAACCGCCGGAACCGGACACGTCGTCGCGCTTCTGGTGCGGCTGGCCCCACTGGATCTTGCGCTTGTTGCGCCGCGACTCGGGGGCGACATACGCCTCGATCCCGATGATCGGGGTGACTCCGGCCTTCTGCGCCGAGTGGAAGAAGTCGTACGCGCCGTGCAGGTTGCCGTGGTCGGACATCGCGATGTGCGTCATGCCCATCTCGTTGCACGCGTCGAACATGTCCTTCAGCCGCGCGGCACCGTCCAGCAGCGAGTACTGGGTGTGGACGTGCAGGTGCGTGAACGGCGGCTTTGACACGGCTCGGCCTCCAAGGGAAACACTCGACGACAGGCTGCGGGCAGTCTGGGGGGACAGCGTCGAAGTCTATGCCTCGCCACTGACACTCCGCGGGCACTCCCACGTACCTTCGGGCGTTGGAGACGGCAGAGACGCTGTCGTACACGCACTGCACCAGGAGGCACCCCGCGATGTCGGTTCCGCAGCTCGACGACGAGCACCGCGGCGAGGAGATCCTCGCCGTCTTCGACACCGCCTTCGGCCAGCTCCTGGCCGCCGACCCGGCCGCGTTCCACGTGAAGTTCCGCAAGATGGCGGCCTCGGCCTTCGCCTTCTACCGGGGTGCGGCGAGCCTCTTCTACCACGACCTGACGGCACATGACGGCTCCGGGCCGCAGCGGGGCGGCCCGTACCTGGACGAGCGCACCTCGCGCGTGTGGATCCACGGCGACCTGCACGCCGAGAACTTCGGCACGTACATGGACTCCCAGGGCCGCCTGATCTTCAACGTCAACGACTTCGACGAGGCGTACGTCGGCCCCTTCACCTGGGACCTCAAGCGCTTCTCCGCCTCCATCGCCCTCATCGCGTACGCCAAGGCGCTCAGCGACGACCAGATCACCGAGCTGGTGCGGGTGTACGCGGGCGCGTACCGCGAGCGGATCCACGCGCTGGCCACCGGCGCCAAGAACGACGAGGTGCCGCCCTTCACCCTGGACACGGCCGACGGCCCCCTGCTGGGCGCGCTGCGCGTCGCCCGCTCCCTCACCCGCTTCGGCCTGCTCGACTCGATGACGGAGATCCGTGACTTCGAGCGCCGGTTCGCCGCGGGCGGCGGCTCCATCGAGCTGGACGCGGCCACCCGCTACAAGGTCCTCGCCGCCTTCGACGGCTACCTGGAGACGCTGCCGGAGACGTCGCTGGCCCGCCCGGACTCGTACCGCGTGAAGGACGTCGTCGGCCGCCGCGGCATCGGCATCGGGTCGGCCGGTCTGCCGTCGTACAACATCCTCCTGGAGGGCCACAGCGACGCCCTGGAGAACGATGTCGTGATCTACATCAAGCAGGCCCAGACCCCGGCCGTCTCCCGCCACATCACCGACCCGGCGATCCGGGACTACTTCCAGCACGAGGGCCACCGCACGGTGATCTCCCAGCGCGCCCTCCAGGCGCACGCCGACCCGTGGCTGGGCTGGACGGAACTGGACGGCGCGGGCCAGCTGGTCGCGGAGGTCTCGCCGTACGCCGTGGACCTCGACTGGGGCGACATCGACGACCCGGAGGAGATCGCGGCGGTCGTCGCCGACCTGGGCCGGGCCACCGCCACGATGCACGCGGCGGCGGACGACCAGTCCGGCGAGTCCCTGGTGCCGTTCTCCACCGAGCGGGCCATCGACGCGGCGATCGCGGCGGACTCCGACGACGGCGCCGGCCTGGCGGACCTGCTGGTCGACTTCGCGCACGGCTACGGCGCACGCGCGCGTGCCGACCACCAGATCTTCGTGGACCTGTTCCGCAACGGCCGGATTCCGGGTCTGTGACGGAGAGGCCACGCACAGGGATCCTTTAGGGGCCTCTTACAGGCTCACGTGACAGACTCTCCTCCGCCATGGACATATCCGGGACTCACCTCAGAGCCGTTCGCGCGGCACTGTTCACGGCACTCGTCGTGACGCTCAGCAGCGCGTCGCACGTGCTGCTGTCCCGGGTGCCGCTGCCGCTGAACACGGTGGCGGTGATCGCCGCCGTCGTGTTCCTCGTCGCCTACGCGCTGGCCGGCCGGGAGCGCGGCTTCGGCCGGATCGCCGCCCTGCTGATCCCGCTGGAGCTGGCCGCCGACACCGTGTTCACCGCCGGCCAGCACGTCTGCTACGGCGCGGCCGGCGGCCCGGTCACCGGCCCCCTGCGCTCCGTCGGCTTCGACCTGCTGTGCGGTGACGGCACCGGCGTGGGCGCCCCGCTGGCCCGGGTGACGGGCGCCGGCCCCGACCGGGTCGCGGGGCTGCTCGCCCACGCCGACCCGGCGACCGCCTGGCTGCTGCTCGGCGCGCACGTCGGCGTCGGCCTCCTCGCCGCCGCCTGGCTGCGCCGCGGTGAGCGGGCGCTGGCCCAGCTGGTGCGGGCGGTGACCGCGACCACGTTCCGGCCGCTGCTGCTGGCGTTCACGGCCCTGGTGACCGGGCGTCCGAGCCCGCCGGCCCGCCGCCTGCCACGCCCGGTCCGCCGTCCGGCCGCCGTGCACCTCCGCTTTCTCACGCACTCCCTGGGACGGCGTGGACCGCCGTACTCGCCCGCCTTCGCGTGAACTGTGCGCGCGTGAACGGCAGCTGAGCATTGCCCGCCCACCCCTTATACGCATCTTGCACACGACGTGTGCGCGTCCCCACGGAGATCACCAACATGAGCAAGCGCAACAGCCAGGTGGCTAAGACGGCGGCCCGCGAGCGGCTGCGCGCCGAGCGTGAGCGCGAGGCCAAACGGGCCAAGATCAAGCGGCAGACCATCGCCACCTGCTCCCTCGTCGGCGTCCTGGCGATAGCCGGCGGCATCGGTTACGCGGTCATGCAGGGCAACAAGCCCGGCCACTGGGAGGCCGTGAAGGACGACAAGCTCGTCAAGCCGGCCAACACCGGCGGCGAGAACGGCACGACCGTCACCATCGGCAAGGACAGCGCCAAGAAGACCCTCACGATGTACGAGGACCCGCGCTGCCCCATCTGCGCCCAGTTCGAGCAGATCGTCGGACCGACCGTCGACAAGGACGTCGAGGACGGCAAGTACAAGGTCCAGTACGTGGGCGCCACCTTCCTCGACGACAAGCTCGGCGGCGAGGGCTCGAAGAACGCGGTGAGCGCTCTCGGCGCCGCCCTCGACGTCAGTCCCGAGGCCTTCCTCGCGTACAAGACCGCGCTGTACTCGGCGAAGTACCACCCCGAGGAGACCGACGACAAGTTCAAGGACGACTCCTACCTGATCGAGGTGGCGGACACGGTCTCCGCTCTGAAGAACAACACGAAATTCCAGACCGCCGTGAAGAACGGCACCTACGACAAGTGGGCGCTCCTCATGAGCGAGAAGTTCGACACGGACAGCGAGAAGTTCAGCATCCAGGGAACTCCGTCGCTCGTGATGGACGGCAAGCTCGTCAACGGCAGCAACGGCGGTGTCCCCATGACCGTGGCCGACTTCGAAACCGCAATCGCTTCAGCACTCAAGGGCTGATCACCCGGAATGCCCCGGACCGTGGAACCGGTCCGGGGCATTCCGTTTTTCTCGGCACTTCATCTGGGAAGTTCACAAAGCACCAAATCCCCCACATTCACCTTGGGAGCCGAAACGATCAAGCCAAAGGTGAATCCGAAAACATGCCGTTTACATCCAGCGCTCGAGCGAGGTAACGTTCACGCCGCACCGACGCAGAACGAGTTGCAGGAGGAAAGATGAAATTCAAGAAAGCCCTGGTGTCGATTGCCGCCACGACGGCGGCAATCGGGGGCATCACCGCAGGTGGGGTCACGTCGGCCAGCGCGGCCACCTATGACTGCGGGAGCACCGGCACCAACAATTCCAATGGCGAGCTCAAAGTCGTGGTGGGGCATTTACGGAACGGCCCGTTCGCGTCGTGCGCGCAGACCCAGTCCGTGGTGCCTGGCACCGCGTTCCACGCTTGGTGCGGGGTCTACAACACGTCCGGGAACTTCTGGGTCTACGGGCGTGTGGGAAGCGGCCAGACCAAGGGCTGGATCTTCTCCGAGAACCTGTCCCTGTCGTCCGGGTCGGTAAACATCTGCTGACTCGGCCTTTTTCCTGACAGCCCGTCAGTTCGCGGGCGGGGGACGGCGGGCGTCGCGGCGGGAGGCCGGCCGCGACACCCGCCGCTCCGGGCCTCGGAGGTCGGCGCCCGACGCGCAGCCGAAGAGCGGGCGAACTTCTTTCCGATTCGCCCGCTCTCTGACGTACTGATCAGTAATCTGCTTGTCCGTGACCAGTCGATACAGATCATCACCGAGCGCCGACGTCCCGTCCCAGCGCCCCGACTCCCTTTCTCCGCGCCGCCGTACGGTCGTCAAGGCCGCGGCGGCGACCGCTGTGCTGGCCGGCCCGCTCGGCGCCGCGCTCCCGGCCCGTGCCGCCGCCGAGACACCGGCCTTCCTGCACGGCCTCGCCTCCGGTGACCCGCTGCCCGACGGCATCCTGCTGTGGACCCGGGTGACACCCACCGCCGAGGCGATACCCGGCTCCGGGCTCGGCCCGGACACCCCGGTCGACTGGGTCGTCGCCACCGACAAGGCGCTGACCAGCATCGTCGCCAAGGGCTCGGTCACCGCCACCGCCGCCTTCGACCACACCGTGAAGGCGGACGTGCGCGGCCTGGCGCCCGCCACCGACTACTGGTTCCGCTTCTCCGCCGGGGGCACCGACTCCCCCGTCGCCCGCACCCGCACCGCGCCCGCCCACGACGCGAGCGTCGCCGGCCTCCGCTTCGGGGTGGTCTCCTGCGCCAACTGGGAAGCCGGCCACTTCTCGGCGTACCGCCATCTCGCGGCCCGCGGCGACCTGGACGCCTGGCTGCACCTGGGCGACTACGTCTACGAGTACGGCACCGGTGAGTACGGCACCCGCGACACCGTCGTACGGCCGCACGCGCCCGCCCACGAGATCCTCACGCTCGCCGACTACCGTGTCCGGCACGGCCGTTACAAGACCGACCCCGACCTGCGGGCCCTGCACGCCGCCGCCCCGGTGATCGCGATCTGGGACGACCACGAGTTCGCCAACGACGCCTGGTCGGGCGGCGCGGAGAACCACACCGAGGGCGCCGAGGGCGCCTGGTCCGCCCGCCAGGCCGCCGCGAAACAGGCCTACTTCGAGTGGATGCCGGTGCGCACGGCGGTCGCGGGCACCACTTACCGGCGGCTGCGCTTCGGCAAGCTCGCCGACCTCTCGCTGCTCGACCTGCGGTCCTTCCGCTCGCAGCAGGCCGCCGTCGGCAACGGCTCGGTCGACGACCCGGACCGTACGCTCACCGGCCGCGCCCAGCTCGACTGGCTGAAGGCGGGGCTGAAGTCCTCCGACACCAGCTGGCGGCTGGTCGGCAACTCGGTGATGATCTCGCCGTTCGCGATCGGGTCGCTCACCGCGGATCTCCTGGAGCCGCTCGCCGAGCTGCTGGGCCTGCCGAAGGAGGGCCTCGCCCTGAACACCGACCAGTGGGACGGCTACACGGACGACCGCCGGGAACTGCTGGCCCACCTGCGCGCGAACGCCATCCGCAACACCGTGTTCCTGACCGGCGACATCCACATGGCGTGGGCCAACGACGTGCCGGTGAACGCCGGTACCTACCCGCTGTCCGCCTCGGCCGCCACCGAGTTCGTCGTCACGTCGGTGACCTCCGACAACCTCGACGACCTCGTGAAGGCACCCGAGGGCACGATCTCCGCGATCGCCGCGCCGGTCATCAAGGCCGCCAACCGGCACGTCCACTGGGTCGACACCGACCGCCACGGCTACGGCGTCCTGGACATCACCGCCGACCGGGCGCAGATGGACTACTACGTCCTGTCCGACCGCACCAAGCCCGGCGCGACCTCCTCCTGGGCCCGTTCGTACCGCACGCGCTCCGGCACGCAGAAGGTGGAGCGGACGTACGACCCCGTGTAGCCGCCGGCGACCGGCCCGGCTACAGGCTGTCGAGGAAGCCGAGGACCACCCGCCAGGTGGCCTCGGCGGCCTCCTCGTCGTAGTCGGGCAGTGCGGGGTCGGTGTACAGGTGGCCGGCCCCGGCGTACCGGTAGATCTCGACGTCGGCGCCCGCTCTGCGCATCTGGAGATACCAGGCGCTCAGCCAGTCGTCGGTCTCGAAGGGGTCCGGCTCGGCGACGTGCAGCTGGACCGGCAGGCCGTCCACGGACACGTTCGGCGCGAGGTCCGACGTGCCGTGCAGAAGCAGCAGACCGCGGGCCTTCTCGTCGCCCAGGGCGAGGGTCTGCGCGACGGAGGCGCCGAGCGAGAAACCGGCGTACACCAGCCCGCGTTCCGAGTAGGGCGCGGCGGCCAGGACGGCCCGCCTGAGCAACTCGTCCTTGCCGGTCTCCTGGTTGAAGGCCATGCCCTCCTCGACCGTGTCGAACGTGCGCCCCTCGAAGAGGTCCGGCGTCCACACCTCGTGCCCGGCGGCGCGCAACCGGTCCGCCGCAGCGCCCACGGCAGGCCTCGGGCCGTAGGTCGAATGGAAAAGCATGATGTTCATGAGGCCATGGTGCCAGCCGGGTACGACACCACCGATCCCGGCGCGGGAGCACCGCCCTACCCACAGGGCGTCGGAAGTCACATGTTCATGAACGCCCGGGTCCGGTTACGTTCGGAGGCATGGAGAACATACTCCGCCCACTGATCGTGGTCGGCGGGTCGGTCCTGCTCACGCTGCTCATCGGCTGGGCCACCGACCTGCTGCTGCGCAAGGCCGACGGACGACATCACGAAACCCCGATGTGGGGCCTGCTGCGCCGGGGCCGCATCCCCTACCAGCTCGTTCTGTGCGCGGCCATGCTGAGAGGGGCCTACGACGAGGCCCAGCTGCTGGAGCGGCACGAGGTCGCGATCGGGCGGACGCTCTCGCTCGTCCTCATCGGAGCCGCCGCCTGGCTGGTGATCCGGATCGCCGCCGCGATCGTGGAGACGTCGTACAGCCGCTACGCGCGCGCCCACCGCGACCCGGCCCGGGTACGCCGGGTACGCACCCAGGTGACGCTGATCATGCGGGTGGTCGCCGCGGTCGTCGGAGTGGTGGCGGTGGCGGCGATGCTGCTGACGTTCCCGGCGATGCGCGCGGCGGGCGCCTCCCTGCTGGCCTCGGCCGGCATCCTCGGCATCGTCGCCGGTGTGGCCGCCCAGTCGACGCTCAGCAACATGTTCGCGGGGCTGCAGATCGCGTTCGGCGACATGGTGCGCATCGGTGACACGGTCGTGGTGGACGGCGAGTGGGGCACGGTCGAGGAGATCACGCTGACCTTCCTGACCGTCCGGACCTGGGACGAACGCCGGATCACGATGCCCGTCTCGTACTTCACGTCCAAGCCGTTCGAGAACTGGTCACGCGGCACTCCGCAGATGACCGGCATCATCTACTGGCACCTCGACCACATGGCCCCCATGGACGCGATGCGCGAGAAGCTCCGCGACATCCTGCGCGAGTGCCCGGCCTGGGACGGCCGCGCCTACGGCCTGGACGTGACGGACACCACCCCGAACACCATGCAGGTACGGGCCCTGGTGACCGCCAAGGACGCGGACGACATCTGGACGGTACGGGTCACGGTCCGCGAGCGCATGATCCGCTGGCTCTCCGAGGAACACCCGTACGCCCTTCCCCGCGTCAACACGGCGGACGCGGCCCTCCCCCGCAGCCGCAGCAACGGCACCAGCAACGGCAACGGCGGTCCGCACCGGCACCGTGACGGCGTGGGCCCGCGCCGCGCCCACGAACCACCGCTGACGGGCCGCTGATCCGGGGCGGCGGCCGCGGGCCGACGGGGGGACCCGGACCCGTGGCCGCCGCCGCACCGATGCCGACACCGATCCGGACACCGACACCGGCACGACGCCCACGCCCACGCCCACGGGGCAATCACTTCAAGCTACGCACATCGAGATGCCGCAGCACCCGGTCCACCACCTCCGGGTCCGCCCCGGGTTCACTCCGCGCCGCCAGCACCTCATGCCGCGCCGCACTCAGCATCTCCCCCTGGATCCGCCGCACCCGCTTCACCCTCCGCACCCGCTGCTGATGCGCCTCCCGCCGCTCGTCCTCCGCCATGTCCGGACTGATCCGCACGCCGATCTCGAAGGCCCGCCGCATCATCTGCTCGGCCAGCTCATCCGGCAGCTCCTCCACGGCCTCGATCTCCCTCAGCCGCCGCTTCGCCGCCTTCGCCGCCCGCACCGCCAACGCCTTCTCGAACGCCTTCTCCCGGTCCGTGTCCGCCCGCACCCCGAGCCGCTTCACCAGCCACGGCAGCGTCAGCCCCTGGAGGACGAGCGTCGCCATGATGACCCCGAACGCGATGAACACGATCTCGTCCCTCCCGGGAAAGGCGGATCCGTCATCGGTCTTCAGGGGAATCGCCAGCGCCAGCGCGACCGACGCGACCCCGCGCATCCCCGACCACCACATGACGACGGTCTCCCGCCAACTGGTCGGGATGTCCTCGTCGTAGTCCCGCTTCGCATGCAGTCGCCGGGTCAGCCAGGTCGCCGGCAGCAACCACAGCAACCGCACGAACACGACCACACCCACGATCGCCGCCGCCCACCCGAGCATCTCGCCCCACCGCCCGGACGCCGTCCGGATCGCGTTGTGCAGCTCCAGCCCGATCAGCCCGAACGCCACGCCCGTGACCAGCGTGTCGACGATGTTCCAGAAGGTGTGCCCGGCCAGCCGGGTCAGCACGTCGTCCGCGTCGGTGGCGTACTCGGCGAGGAACAGCGCGGTAGTGAGCACGGCCAGCACCCCGGAGCCGTGGAACTCCTCCGCCAGCACGTAGGCGGCGTACGGCACCAGCAGCGTGAGCCCGATCTGCAAGGTGGCGTCGTCGAGCAGGGCCATCAGCCGGTTGGCGCCCCAGCCCAGCGCCAGTCCGACCGCCACCGCGACGACGGCGGACAGCACCAGGTCCAGTCCGGCCTCCCACGGCGAGAAGGTCCCGCTCACGGCCGCGGCGATCGCCACGTGGTACAGGACGATGGCCGTGACGTCGTTGAAGAGTCCCTCGCCCTCCAGGATGGACACCAGGCGGCGCGGCAGCCCGAGTTGCCCGGCGACGGCGGTCGCGGCGACCGGGTCGGGCGGCGCGACCAGCGCGCCGAGCGCGACGGCGGCGGCGATCGGCAGCCCCGGCACGATCGCGTTCGCGACGACGGCCACGCACACGGTGGTGACGAACACCAGCGCCACGGCCAGCAGGAGAATCGGCCGTACGTTGGCCGTGAACTGCCGCCAGGACGTGCGCCGGACGGCGGCGTACAGCAGCGGCGGCAACAGCAGGGGCAGGATGAGGTCCGGCGGGATGTCGACGTTCGGCACGAAGTCGGCCAGCGCCAGGACGATCCCGAAGAGCGTCATCAGCACCGGCGCCGGCAGCCGCAGCCGCTCCCCGACCGGGACACTCACCACGGCGCCGAGCAACAGCGCGAACAGCAGGGCCAACTGATCCACGGTCAGTGCTCCGGGGTCGTCTCGGCGGTCACACAGCGGACCTCAAGCCTGCCACGCCACCAAGGCCACCGGCCGATCCGCAGCTCCCGGCCGGTTACAGAACCCGCCGCATGGCCCGGTGCGGGATCCCCGCGTCCAGGAACTCCGGACCGTACGCCACGTACCCCAGCCGCTCGTAGAACCCCAACGCGTGGGTCTGCGCGTGCAGGTCCACCGCCGTGAGCCCACGCGCGCGTGCCGCGTCCTCGACGGCCCGGACCAGGGCGGCGCCCACGCCGAGCCCGCGCGCGGCCTTCGTCACCGCCAGCCGGCCGAGTGATCCCACCGCCGGGTCGCCGTCGGTCCTGGCCGCCGCGGCCTCGCCGTACAGCAGCCGCCCGGTCCCGAGCGGTACGCCGTCCTCCCGCATCGCCAGAACGTGCAGGGCGCCGGCGTCGTACGCGTCGTACTCGATGTCCTCGGGCACGCCCTGCTCACCGACGAAGACCTCCTTGCGCACCGCGAAGCAGGCTTCCCGGTCGGCGGGGTCCTCGGCGACCCGCAGCACGTACGACGGGCTCACGCGTAGGTCTCCTCGCGGACCTGGTCCAGGGCCTGCTGCAGGTCCTGGGAGTAGTCGCAGGCGAACTCCGCCCACTGCCCGTCCCCGGGGTGCTCGAAGCCGAGCCGGACGGCGTGCAGCCACTGGCGGGTCAGCCCCAGCCGCTTGGCGAGCGTCGGGTCGGCGCCGTAGGTCAGGTCGCCGACACAGGGGTGGCGGTGGGCGGCCATGTGGACGCGGATCTGGTGGGTGCGCCCCGTCTCCAGCTTCACGTCGAGCAGGGAGGCCGCGCGGAACGCCTCGATGAGGTCGTAGTGGGTGACGGAGGGCTTGCCCTCGGCGGTGACCGCCCACTTGTAGTCGTGCTGGGGATGACGGCCGATGGGCGCGTCGATGGTGCCGCTGGTCGGGTCGGGGTGGCCCTGGACGAGCGCGTGGTAGCGCTTGTCGACCGTGCGCTCCTTGAACTGGCGCTTGAGCGAGGTGTACGCGTACTCCGACTTGGCCACGACCATCAGGCCGGAGGTGCCCACGTCCAGGCGGTGCACGATGCCCTGGCGCTCGGCGGCGCCCGAGGTCGAGATGCGGTACCCGGCGGCGGCCAGCCCGCCGATGACGGTCGGCCCGGTCCAGCCGGGCGAGGGGTGGGCGGCGACACCGACCGGCTTGACGATCACGACCACGTCATCGTCGTCGTGCACGATCTCCATGCCCTCGACCGGCTCGGCGACCACCTGCACCGGCGCGGGTGCCTGCGGCATCTCGACCTCGAGCCAGGCCCCGCCGTGCACCCGCTCGGACTTACCGACCACCGAGCCGTCGACCGTGACCTTTCCCGCCGCGGCGAGCTCGGCGGCCTTCGTACGGGAGAAGCCGAACATGCGGGAGATGGCGGCGTCGACGCGCTCGCCCTCCAGGCCGTCGGGCACGGGCAGGGCTCGGATCTCGGGAATGGTGCTCACCCGTCGAGTATGCCGGACGGGCCGGGCACCCCCGCACGGAGCCTGTGGACAACCCCGCCGGGCTCAGTCCTTGTGGACGGTCCCGTCCGGG
The DNA here is from genome assembly GCF_053591515.1 of Streptomyces sp. NPDC003011. Classification (NCBI taxonomy): domain Bacteria; kingdom Bacillati; phylum Actinomycetota; class Actinomycetes; order Kitasatosporales; family Streptomycetaceae; genus Streptomyces; species Streptomyces sp. NPDC003011. Next base: position 128,368 of record NZ_JBSFTY010000002.1, on the reverse strand, counting down.
TCGAGGCCCTTGAACGACAGCAGCACGATCAGGATGCCGCCGCACACGATCGCCGAGTCGGCCAGGTTGAAGACGGCGAAGTGCTTGGGCGCGATGAAGTCGACGACCGCGCCCTTGAACACGCCCGGCGAACGGAAGATCCGGTCGGTGAGGTTGCCGAGCGCGCCACCGAGCAGCAGGCCGAGCGCGATCGCCCAGGGCACGCTGTAGAGCTTGCGCGCGAGCCGGGCGATCACCACGATCACGGCCGCCGCGATCACCGTGAAGATCACGGTGAAGGCCTCGCCGAAGCCGAAGGCGGCACCCGCGTTGCGGATGGCCTCGAACCTCAGCCAGTCCCCGATGATCTCGACGGGCGCGTGGTGTTCCAGCCTGGCGACCACGATCATCTTGCTGACCAGGTCGAGGGCGTACGCGACGGCGGCCACCGCGAACAGGACCGCGATGCGCCGCTTGCCCCTGGGCCGCGTGCCCGCGCTCTCCTGCCCGTCCGGACCGGAATCCGGACCGGACGACCGCTCCGGCTCGGCCCCCGCCCCTTCCGGGGAGTCCGGCGTACCGATGATGCGCTCCGCCTCTGCCACGTGAGTCCCTCGACCTAGGTACCTGACTGAGGACGAGGGTACGGCACGCCCACCGGCACCTCGGTACTGGTCAGTACCGGCGTTCCTGCTTCTGCTTGCACTCGACGCACAGCGTGGCCCGCGGGAAGGCCTGCATGCGCGCCTTGCCGATCGGGTTGCCGCAGTTCTCGCACAGGCCGTAGGTGCCCGCGTCGAGCCGCTCCAGGGCGCGCTCGGTCTGGACGAGCATCTCGCGCGCGTTGGCCGCGAGGGCCATCTCGTGCTCACGCGTGATGTTCTTCGTGCCGGTGTCCGCCTGGTCGTCGCCGGCACCGTCCCCGGAGTCGCGCATCAGGCCCACGAGGGACTGCTCGGAGGCGGTGATCTCGTCGCTCAGCCGCGTCGCCTCGGACTGGAGTCCGGCGCGTGCCTCCGCGGCCTCTTCCGGGGTCCACGGGTCCTCGCCGGGACGTACCGCGAGCTCGCCGGGCTCCGCCGCGGCGATGCGCGCCTTGGGTACGGCGGTCTTCCCCGCCGTGGCCGTGCCAGGGGTCTTCTTCGCAACCACCGTCGTGGCTCCCGTCTGCTTCGCGGCCTGCGCCGCGCCCGCCTTCTTGGCCGTGCTCTTCTTGGCCGTGCTCTTCTTGCCCGCAGCCGTCCTGGCTACGCTCTTCGTGGAGGCGCTCTTCGTGGGAGCGCTCCGCGTGGAGGTGCCCTCGCGGGCAGCGGTCTGCTTCTCGGCCGCCGCCTTGATGGCCGCGGTCTTCTTGGTCACGGCCTTCTCCGCCGCCGCCTGCTTCTTCCCGGCTGCCGTCTCCCTGGCCGGCGGTCTCTCCGCTCCTTCTTCCTCCGCCGCCTGCGCGGAAGGGGTCGCCTTCGAAGCGGTGACCTTCTTCGCGGTGACCTTCTTCGCAGCGGACTTCTTCCCCGCCGTTGTCACGGTGCTCTTCTTCACCGCGCCCTTCTTCGCGGCGGCCGTCTTCCCCGGTGCCGGCTTCTTCGTCGCCGCCTTCTTCGCCGCGGACTTCTCCGCCCCCCTCTCCCTGCTCTTGGCGGTCGCCTTCTTCGCGACGGTCTTCTTGCCGACCGCCTTCTTCGCCGCCGTGCCCACCGCCTTCACGGCTCCGGCCGCCCGCTCGGCAGCACCCCCCTGTGCGCTCTTCTTCCCCCCGACGTCCTTGGCCGCACCGCCGGAGGCACCCGTGGACCCGGACGCCGACTGCTGTACGGCGGTCTTCTTCGCCACCATGGCCGCGGCCCCTTCACATATTGTGATCTTGCACGCGAATCGTGCTGGGACGATAAATCGACTCCAGGCCCGCGGCAACGGGGCACACCGCCCGATTCGCCCGCCTCGCGGATGCCGCGCGGCAAACCTGCATGCGTTGTGCCCAGCTCCCCGCCCGGTAATCCGCCGCGCGAGCCGTCCCAGGGGTCCGAACAGACGCACCTCGCCATTCGGGTCACTCGGGCGCCGCCTGACGCCCGCCGCCCGGCCGCCGGAAAACCGGTCGGCCGCTGTCCTTGAGGCGCCGTACACTGGGCGGAGCGAAAAGCGTGGATGGGGACGAGTAGCGGCGTACGCAGCCCAGAGCGACCCGGGGACGGTGGAAGCCCGGGGGCGAGCGCGACGTGAAGATCACCCCGGAGCCGCCGGAAGAAAGCCGCAGCCGAACGGCAGCGGCCGGTAGAACCGGCATCGCGACCCCAATGAGGGGGCTCACCAGTGCGTACGGCGCACCGGCGGGCCAAGGAGGGTGGTACCGCGGGAGCGCGCCGAAAACGGCGCAGGGCATGACACAGCTCTCGTCCCTCCGGACGGAAGGCAGCAAGTCCGCCGGAGGAAGCCCGCTGATGACAACGCCGACGTACCGCCAGGTGCCCGCCCAGGTCGACCTGCCCGCGCTCGAACACGCGGTGCTCGATTTCTGGCGCGAGCAGAAGATCTTCGCCAAGAGCCTGGAGCAGTCCGAGGGCCGCCCCGAGTGGGTGTTCTACGAGGGCCCGCCCACCGCCAACGGCATGCCGGGCGCCCACCACATCGAGGCCCGCGTCTTCAAGGACGTCTTCCCCCGCTTCCGCACCATGCGCGGGTACCACGTGGCCCGCAAGGCGGGCTGGGACTGCCACGGCCTGCCGGTGGAGCTGGCGGTGGAGAAGGAGCTCGGCTTCTCCGGCAAGCAGGACATCGAGGCGTACGGCATCGCCGAGTTCAACGCCAGGTGCCGCGAGTCCGTGACCCGGCACACCGACGCCTTCGAAGAGCTCACGACCCGCATGGGCTACTGGGCCGACCTGAACGACCCCTACCGCACCATGGACCCCGAGTACATCGAGTCCGTCTGGTGGTCGCTCAAGGAGATCTTCGACAAGGGGCTGCTGGTCCAGGACCACCGCGTCGCCCCCTGGTGCCCGCGCTGCGGCACCGGCCTGTCCGACCACGAGCTGGCGCAGGGCTACGAGACGGTCGTGGACCCGTCCGTGTACGTCCGTTTCCCGCTCACCTCCGGTCCGCTCGCCGGCCAGGCCGCGCTCCTGGTGTGGACGACGACCCCCTGGACCCTGGTGTCCAACACGGCGGTCGCCGCGCACCCCGAGGTCACCTACGTCGTCGCCACGGACGGTGCGGAGAAGCTGGTCGTCGCCGAGCCGCTCGTCGCCAAGGCGCTCGGCGAGGGCTGGGAGACCACCGGCGAGACCTTCACCGGCGCCGAGATGGAGCGCTGGACGTATCAACGACCGTTCGAGCTCGTCGAGTTCCCGGCCGAGGCCCACTTCGTCGTGAACGCCGAGTACGTCACGACCGAGGACGGCACGGGTCTGGTCCACCAGTCCCCCGCCTTCGGTGAGGACGACCTCAAGGTCTGCCGTGCGTACGGCCTGCCGGTCGTGAACCCGGTCCGCCCGGACGGCACCTTCGAGGAGGACGTCCCGCTGGTCGGCGGCGTCTTCTTCAAGAAGGCGGACGAGAAGCTGACCGAGGACCTCCAGCAGCGCGGCCTCCTCTTCCGGCACATCCCGTACGAGCACAGCTACCCGCACTGCTGGCGCTGCCACACCGCGCTCCTCTACTACGCACAGCCGTCCTGGTACATCCGCACCACCGCCATCAAGGACCGCCTCCTCCAGGAGAACGAGAACACCAACTGGTTCCCGGACACGGTCAAGCACGGCCGGTACGGAGACTGGCTGAACAACAACATCGACTGGGCGCTGTCCCGCAACCGCTACTGGGGCACCCCGCTGCCGATCTGGCGCTGCGAGGACGACCACCTCACCGTCGTCGGCTCCCGCGCGGAGCTCACCGAGCTGACCGGCACCGACCAGTCGAACCTGGACCCGCACCGCCCGTACATCGACGACGTCACCTTCGCCTGCCCGAGTTGCGAGAAGACGGCCACACGCGTGCCGGAGGTCATCGACGCCTGGTACGACTCGGGTTCGATGCCGTTCGCGCAGTGGGGCTACCCGTACAAGAACAAGGACCTGTTCGAGTCCCGCTACCCGGCGCAGTTCGTCTGCGAGGCCATCGACCAGACCCGCGGCTGGTTCTACACGCTGATGGCGGTCGGCACCCTGGTCTTCGACAAGTCGTCGTACGAGAACGTCGTCTGCCTCGGCCACATCCTCGCCGAGGACGGCCGCAAGATGTCCAAGCACCTGGGCAACATCCTCCAGCCGATCCCGCTCATGGACCAGCACGGCGCGGACGCGGTCCGCTGGTTCATGGCGGCCGGCGGCTCCCCCTGGGCGGCCCGCCGGGTGGGCCACGGCACGATCCAGGAAGTGGTGCGCAAGACCCTCCTCACGTACTGGAACACCGTCGCTTTCCAGGCCCTGTACGCCCGTACGGCGGGCTGGGCGCCCTCCGAGGCGGACCCGGCTCCGGCCGACCGCCCGCTCCTGGACCGCTGGCTGCTGTCCGAACTGCACGCGCTCACCGACCAGGTCACGCAGTCCCTGGAGTCCTACGACACCCAGCGCGCCGGCAAGCTCCTGTCGGCGTTCGTCGACGACCTGTCCAACTGGTACGTCCGCCGCTCGCGTCGCCGCTTCTGGCAGGGCGACAAGGCCGCGCTGCGCACGCTGCACGAGGTCGTGGAGACGGTCACCAAGCTGATGGCCCCGCTGACCCCGTTCATCACCGAGCGGGTCTGGCAGGACCTGGTGGTCCCGGTCACCGCGGGCGCCCCGGAGTCGGTGCACCTGTCCTCCTGGCCGGAGGCCGACCTGTCCGCGATCGACCCGGAGCTGTCGAAGCAGATGGTCCTGGTCCGGCGGCTCGTGGAACTGGGCCGTGCCACCCGCGCGGAGTCGGGTGTGAAGACGCGTCAGCCGCTGAAGCGCGCCCTGGTGGCCGCGACCGGTTTCGCCTCCCTCGACCCCGAACTGCACACGCAGATCACCGAGGAACTGAACGTCGAGGCGCTGGCCTCGCTGAGCGAGGTCGGCGGCAGCCTGGTCGACACCACCGCGAAGGCCAACTTCCGCGCCCTGGGCAAGCGGTTCGGCAAGCGCGTCCAGGACGTGGCGAAGGCCATCGCGAACGCGGACGCGGCGGCACTGTCGCTGGCCCTGCGCGAGGGCACGGCGTCCGTGGAGGTCGACGGCGAGACGGTCACCCTCGCCCCGGACGAGGTGATCATCACGGAGACCCCGCGCGAGGGCTGGTCGGTGGCGTCCGACTCGGGCGCCACGGTGGCGCTGGACCTGGAGATCACGGAGGAACTCCGTCAGGCGGGCCTGGCCCGTGACGCGATCCGGCTGATCCAGGAGGCCCGCAAGAACAGCGGCCTGGACGTCGCCGACCGCATCGCCCTGCGCTGGACGGCGACGGACCCGGCGGTGATCGCGGCACTCAGCGAGCACACCGAGCTGATCGCCGACGAGGTCCTCGCCACGGACTTCGCCCAGGGCGAGGCGGACGACTCCTACGGCGGACCGTTCACCGACGAGGGCCTGTCCCTCACCTTCCGCCTGCGCAAGGCGTGAGCAAGGCGTAAGCACACGGCAGCAGGAGGGCCCGGTCTCCCCGAGGGGGCCGGGCCCTCCTCAGCGATCACGCAGCCGTACGACATACAGCGACCCGGCCATCAGGTCAAGGTCACCCGGACTCTCCCCGGCGTGAAGCCCCCGGCCCTGACCATGCGCGGCGCCCCCCGACGCCACCCGCAGCACCGGCCCCGCGAGCCAGTCCACACAGATCCCGCCAGCGTCGTCGTCACCGGAATCGGCCGTCCCCACCGCGCCGAAGCTCACGACCGCGCCTCTGGTCCCCGCCTCCACCAGCAGCCCCGCCGCCACCAGTCGCGTACCGGCCTCGCCCGCCCACGCCCGCCCACACCTGCCGACGCCGCAGCGTCTCCGGGTCCGCCTGCCGGTACTCCCGCACCTGTCCCTCGCCCCTACCGCGCACGCCGCTACCGCCCGCTGACACCGCGATCGGCGCGCGAAAAGGGCGAGGCCCCGGATCAAAAATCCGGGGCCTCGCCCTGAACGCTGCCGACGCCTAAGGCGTACTAGAGGCCGTCAGTTGTCGTCCTCGTCGATGAGGAAGCCACGCATCGGCGAGGGAGCCTGCCCCATCGGCGACGGGCCCTGCGGCCGTACCGGCGCCATCGGCTGGGTCATCGCCGGAGACATCTGCTGCTGTCCGCCGTAGGACGGACCGCCCTGCGAAGGGCCACCGCCCATGCCCTGGTTGCCACCGCCGTACGACGGGGCGCTCGCACCGGCCGGAGCCATGGACGGCGCCGGGGACGGCGGCAGGGACGCGGTCGCCGGAGTGCGCGGCGGGGCCAGCGAGTCGTCGGCCTGGGTCTCCAGCTGACGCAGCTGCGACTCCAGGTAGGACTTCAGCCGGGTGCGGTACTCGCGCTCGAAGCCGCGCAGGTCCTCGACCTTGCGCTCCAGCGTGGCGCGAGCGGACTCCAGCGAGCCCATCGCGACGCGGTGCTTCTCCTGCGCGTCCCGCTCCAGGGCGTCGGCCTTGGCACGGGCGTCACGCTCAAGACCCTCGGCACGCGAACGCGCCTCGCCGACGATCTTGTTGGCCTCGGAACGGGCCTCGGCGATCGCCTGGTCGGCGGTCTGCTGGGCCAGCGAGAGGACACGGGCGGCGCTGTCGCCGCCGGGGCCCTGCCCGGGGCCGCCCATCGGACCGCCCATGGGGCCACCCATCGGGCCGCCCATCTGCTGCTGCATGGGGGGCTGACCACCCATGGAACCCTGGCCCATCGAGCCCTGCATCGAACCCTGCATGGAACCCTGGCCCATCGGACCCTGACCCATGGGCCCCTGGCCCATCGGACCCTGACCCTGCGGGCCGCCCTGGCCGCCGTTGGGGCCGGCGGGCAGCTGCGGCGCACCGCTCGGCAGCTGGGGCGGGCCGCCCATGGGGCCACCCATCTGCTGCTGCGGCGGGCCAGATATGCCGGCGGGCACCGGAGCGCCGGGACCGCGCATGCCCTGCTGGGGCATACCCTGCTGAGGCATCCCCTGCCCCTGCTGGGGCATCCCCTGCTGCTGGTCCTGTTGCTGTTCGGGAGGCTTGCGCATGTTCTGCTGATTCTGGGCAGCAGCGCGCGTGGCGGCGGCCAACTTGGCGCGCAGGTCCTCGTTCTCGCGGAGCAGGCGGGTCAGTTCGGCTTCGACCTCGTCGAGGAAGGCATCGACCTCGTCCTCGTCATAGCCTTCTCGGAGGCGGACGGTCGTGAACTGCTTGTTCCGCACGTCCTCGGGGGTCAACGGCATCTCTTCACCTCAACGTAGTCGTCGGCATTCGGCAAGACCGTATCGTTCACAGCCGGCTCACGACGGAGATCAGGATGTAGACGATGATCATCAGTACGAAGAAGGACAGGTCGAGCGCCACGCCCCCGAGACGCAACGGCGGGATGACCCGCCGCAGAAGCTTGAGCGGTGGATCAGTGACAGTGTAGGTGGCCTCCAGAACGACCACCATCGCCTTGCCGGGTTGCCACGAGCGGGCGAACTGGAAGACGTAGTCCATGACCAACCGGAAGATGAGCACGATGAGGAAACACATCAGCGCGATGTAGACGACATCCAGAACCACGCTCATTTGCTGTGCTTCCCTCTCCCCTGTTCCATGCTGCCGGGTACTGCTTGTCCTGCTGTTTCCGGTCCTGCGTCTCAGCTCTGGTTGAAGAACCCGCCCTCTGCGATGCGGGCCTTGTCCTCCGCCGTGACATCGACGTTAGCAGGCGACAACAGGAACACCTTCTGCGTCACCCGCTCGATGCTGCCGTGAAGACCAAACACCAAACCGGCCGCAAAGTCGACAAGTCGCTTGGCGTCTGTGTCATCCATCTCAGTCAGATTCATGATCACCGGGGTGCCCTCACGGAAGTGTTCCCCGATGGTACGGGCCTCGTTGTAGGTCCGAGGGTGGAGCGTGGTGATCCGGTAAGGCTCTCGTTCCGACACGACCTTGGGCATGATCACCGGTGCGTTCTTCTCCAGGCTTGCGCGTTCTTGTGTGATGGATGCCACGGGCGCGATGCGCGCCGGACGCCCGGATTCCGCGGCTAGCGAAGTGGATCGGGGCACCGGGTCGCGCGCCACCGGGGACTGCACCACTCGTACCGATTCGTCCCTTTCAGACTGAAGTGCCTGATGAGACTGATGTGATCCATGCGACTGGTGCGACGGCTCATGCCGTCGGCGGTCCCGCTCGGGCTCAGGGTCCAGTTCGGGTTCGAAGTCGTCATCGGGGTCAAAACCGCGGCCGTCGTACCCATCGTCCTCCACGAGGCCGAGGTAGACCGCCATCTTGCGCATCGCGCCGGCCATTCTCTGAGTCCTCCGCTCTGTGGTGGATCGACTGACTACTGCCAAGTGCCCGCGATCCACGAGGTCGTTATGCCCGCTGTCCAGCGGTAATGACCATATTTTCTGCTGTGGTCCGACTTCCTGGCGACGTTACCCGAGCCTGGGGCGGACTCCGAGTACCGCAGTGCCGACGCGTACATGTGTCGCTCCGGCCGCCACGGCCTGTTCGAGGTCCGCACTCATCCCTGCCGAGACCATGTTCGCAGCCGGATGAGCTCGGCGCAGGTCAGTCGACAAATCCATCAACCGCTCGAACGCCGCCTGTTGGCGACCCGCGTACTCGCCGGTGAGCGGAGCGACGGTCATCAGTCCGTCGAGCCGCAGACCCGGAGCGCCGGCGACGAGACCGGCCAGTTCCGCGATGCCGCCGGGTGCCACGCCACCTCGCTCTCCTCGTTCGTTCTCTCCCGCGTCGAGGGCGACCTGGATCAGGCAGCCCACCTCGCGCCCGGCCCGCACGGCCTCCTTGGACAGCGCCGTCACCAGCTTGGAACGATCGACAGACTGCACGAGATCCGCGTAACCGACCACAGAGCGCACCTTGTTGGTCTGCAACTGGCCGACAAAATGCCAGGAAAGGGGCAGATCCGCGCAGGCGGCGGCCTTGGGTGCCGCGTCCTGATCCCGGTTCTCGGCCACGTGCCGCACCCCGAGCTCCGCCAGGATCCGCACATCGTCCGCGGGATACGTCTTGGTGACCACGATCAGGGTCACTTCTTCGCGCTTCCGCCCGGCGGAAGCGCACGCGGCGGCGATACGCGCCTCCACCTTCGCCAGGTTCGTGGCGAGTTCGCCCTTACGGTCCGTCATGCCCCATCAGTCCAGCCAGACATAGCCCGCGAGCCGACCCGTGGTCCGGTCGCGGCGGTACGAGAAGTGGTCCTTCGACTCCCGGGTGCACACCGGCGACTGCTCCCGGTCGCGCACCCCGAGCCGCTCCAGTTGCGCGTGCACTCCGGCAGTGACATCGACCGCGGGCGTGCCCCAGCCGGTCTCGGCGTGCGCGGCGGGTTCGACCGCGGCGACCTCGGCGCGCATCTCCTCCGGCACTTCATAGCACCGGCCGCAGACGGCGGGTCCGGTGCGGGCGGTGATCCGGGAGGGATCGGCGCCGAGTGACTCCATCGCCTCGACGGCGGCGGGCACGATCCCCTTGACCAGGCCGGGCCGTCCCGCGTGAGCGGCGGCCACCACTCCGGCGACCGGGTCGGCCAGCAGGAGCGGCACGCAGTCCGCGGTCAGGACGGCCAGCGCGAGGCCGCGGGTGGCGGTCACCAGACCGTCCACCTCCGGCGTGAGCCCGGCGGTCCACGGTCCGTCGACCTCGGCGACGTCGCTGCCGTGCACCTGGTTCATCCAGACCACCCGAGCGGGGTCCAGGCCGAGGGAGGTGGCGGCCAGTTCGCGGTTGGTCCGTACGGCGCCGGGGTCGTCGCCGACCGCTCCGCCGAGGTTGAGCTCCTCGTACGGAACGGCGCTCACCCCGCCCCACCTGTCGGTGAAGGCGAAGTGCGCGCCGTTCACGGTGCTCGTTGCGGAGCGCTGTCCTATCACTTCAGGAAGTCCGGCACGTCCAGTTCCTCGGCCGCGCTGTCCGTGTAGGCCCGGGACGGCGGGACCGGCGGGGAGACCGGGATGTCGGCCACCGGCTCCGGTGCGGGCTCCGGCTCCTCCTTCGGGGTGACGCTGCCGAGCGAGCCGAAGCTCGGGCGGCTCTCGGGCTGCCGCACCGGGGTGGGCTCCTCGCGCCGGGCCGAGGACGAGGCCGAGCCGAGGACGTTGTCCCGCTTGGACGGCGGCTGACCGCCGTCGAAGCCGGCCGCGATCACCGTGACCCGGACCTCGTCACCGAGGGCGTCGTCGATGACGGCGCCGAAGATGATGTTGGCCTCGGGGTGGGCCGCCTCGCTGACCAGCTGGGCGGCCTCGTTGATCTCGAACAGGCCGAGGTCGGAGCCGCCGGAGATGGAGAGCAGCACGCCCCGGGCGCCGTCGATGGACGCTTCCAGCAGCGGCGAGGAGATCGCCATCTCGGCGGCGGCCACCGCGCGGTCGTCGCCGCGGGCCGAGCCGATGCCCATGAGGGCGGAACCCGCCTCGGACATGACCGACTTGACGTCGGCGAAGTCGAGGTTGATCAGGCCGGGGGTGGTGATGAGGTCGGTGATGCCCTGAACACCGGAGAGCAGGACCTGGTCCGCCGACTTGAAGGCGTCGAGGACCGAGACCTGGCGGTCCGAGATGGACAGCAGCCGGTCGTTCGGGATGACGATGAGGGTGTCGACCTCTTCGCGGAGTTCGGCGATGCCGTCCTCGGCCTGGTTCGCCCGGCGCCGGCCCTCGAAGGTGAACGGGCGCGTGACCACGCCGATGGTGAGGGCGCCCAGCGAGCGGGCGATGTTGGCCACGACGGGGGCGCCGCCGGTGCCGGTGCCGCCGCCCTCACCGGCCGTCACGAAGACCATGTCGGCCCCCTTGAGGACCTCCTCGATCTCCTCACGGTGGTCCTCGGCGGCCTTGCGGCCGACAGCCGGATTGGCTCCGGCTCCGAGTCCGCGGGTGAGTTCGCGGCCGACGTCGAGCTTGACGTCGGCGTCGCTCATCAACAGTGCCTGTGCGTCGGTGTTGATCGCGATGAACTCGACGCCCTTGAGACCGACTTCGATCATCCGGTTGATGGCATTGACACCACCGCCGCCGACACCGATGACCTTGATGACTGCGAGGTAGTTCTGCGGTGCTGCCACGTCGAAGGCCTCTCGCCTCGAATTACGTTGCCGCCGCCTCGCGGGTGTGAACCCGCGGTCCGACGACAGATGCCGAATGGGACGGTCCTGAACGCCGACCCGAACCCTAACCCTGAAGTTTAGGGTTACCAGTGTGTCTGTTCCCTGGAGTCTTCTGAACAGGACACTAAGTCGACAAGTGGCGCACGTTCAACGAACACGCCGAACCTCCCGTTTTTCTTTTCACCCTATGTGATCAGCCATAGCGCTGCCCAACCAGGGTGCTGGCCTGCGCAGATGTGCGTCAACTCCCTGATGACGCAGGCGCCGTGGGAACACTGACGTCGAAGTGCCGCGCATCGGGGGAGGCTTTCATGAGAGCCGTGAGTGTACGGGCCTTCGCGCTCCCCTTCTCGCCGCTTCCCCACGCGACAGTACGACCACCGCTCAACTCGAGCGAGATGTCGTCGTACGAACGCACCTTGACGGTGCGGGTGACACGGGCGACGGCGGCCGGAATCGCACCGGCCACCCGGACCGCCTCGCGCACCAGCCGGTCCTCGCCGAAGCGGCGCAGGCTCGCGGCGCGCGGACCCGGCTGGGAGAGCGTCAATTCCAGTGCGGGGACACCTTTCGGGGCTCGCGAAACCGTGGCGAATCGGACTCCCTCCTCGTCCACTTCGACAAACTTTCGGCCCTTTTGCACCAGCAGGACGGGAGTACGCTCGGCCACTTTCAGCCCGATTCCGTGCGGCCAGGAACGCGCTACGTCAACCGCGTCAATTCGGGGCAATTTCCGGCGCAGTCGCGCCTCCATCACATCGGTGTCGACGGAAATCAACGGCGATCCGACCGGTACGTCGGCCGCCTCGCGCACCTGTGCGGGCGTCAGGACCCGGGTGCCGGAAACGGATACGCGCTCCACACGCAGCCATGGCGAGCCGTACAGCAGCCAGACGGAACCCGCCGCCAGGAGCACCAGCGCGACGGCGAGGATGATGATCGTACGAAGTCGGGGCGGCGTGAACCGCCGGGCAGGCGGCGGGCCGGACGACTCCTGCCGGCGTTCACCGCGCTCGGCGGTCGTCGATCCGGCCACGCGCACTCCTTTTCCTGGCCCGGTTCACCTCCGGGCGCGTCAGCCGGTGCCGAGAGCCCGTCCGTGCTCGGCCTCTCGACACCGGCGCGCCCCTTCGGCTCACCCGCCGATGCGTTTCCTAGCGGTGTGCACGGTGGGCGGCGATCGCCTCGTACACCATGCCGACGAGCAGGTCGTCGGCGTCCCGGCGGCCGAACTCGGCGGCGGCGCGGGACATCTCGTACAGCCGGTGCGGGTCGGCGAGGACGGGCAGCACGTTCTGCTGCACCCACTGGGGCGTCAGTTCCGCGTCGTCGACGAGCAGTCCGCCGCCGGCCTTGACCACCGGCTGGGCGTTGAGCCGCTGTTCGCCGTTGCCGATGGGCAGCGGGACGTAGGCGGCCGGGAGCCCGACGGCGGAGAGTTCGGCGACGGTCATCGCGCCCGCGCGGCAGAGCATCATGTCGGCCGCGGCGTACGCGAGGTCCATCCGGTCCACGTACGGTACCGGGATGTAGGGGGGCATCCCCGGCATCTGCTGCACGTGCGGCAGTTCGTTCTTCGGGCCGACGGCGTGCAGGATCTGGATCCCGGCCTGCTGGAGGTAGGGAGCGACCTGCTGGACCACCTCGTTGAGCCGGCGCGCGCCCTGCGAGCCGCCGGAGACCAGCAGCGTCGGCAGGTTCGGGTCGAGCCCGAAGGCGGCGCGCGCCTGCGGACGCATGGCGGCCCGGTCCAGGGTGGCGATGGAGCGGCGCAGCGGGATGCCGATGTAGCGGGCGTCCCGCAGCTTGCTGTCCGGCGTGGACACCGCGACCTTGGCGGCGTACCGCGAGCCGATCTTGTTGGCGAGGCCGGGACGGGCGTTGGCCTCGTGGATGATGATCGGCACGCCGAGGCGCTTGGCCGCGAGGTAGCCCGGCAGGGCCACGTAGCCGCCGAAGCCGACGACGGCGTCCGCCTTGGTGCGCTCCAGGATCTGCTCGGCCGCCTTGATCGTGCCGCGCAGCCGGCCCGGGACGGTGATCAGCTCGGGGGTGGGCTTGCGTGGCAGTGGTACCGCGGGGATCAGCGCGAGGTCGTAGCCCCGCTCCGGTACGAGACGGGTCTCCAGGCCGCGCTCCGTGCCCAGGGCCGTGATTCCCACGGTCGGGTCCTGCCTGCGCAGGGCGTCCGCGAGGGCGAGCGCGGGCTCGATGTGGCCGGCGGTCCCCCCACCGGCGAGTACGACATGCACCGAAATTCACCGCTCTCCGGACGAACGCGCCGCCGAGGCACGCCGTCTCATCGTGTTCCATCTCCGAGGCCCCCGCACAGGGCCTCCCGCCCGCTTTCTACCAAAGCGGGGTTGCCGCAGAGAAAGCGCCATCCGCGCAGCGGGATCCTCACGCGCGAAGGCGATCAGCAACCCGATGGCGAACATGGTCGGCAGCAGGGCGGAGCCCCCGTAGGAGAACAGCGGGAGGGGGACGCCGGCGATCGGCAGCAGGCCGAGCACCGCACCGATGTTGATCACCGCCTGAGCGGTGATCCAGGTGGTCACACCTCCCGCGGCATACCTCACGAAGGGGTCCTCCGTGCGTCCGGCCACGCGGATACCCGCATAGCCTAGAGCCGCGAAGAGGGCGAGTACCGACAGCGTGCCCGCGAGGCCCAGTTCCTCACCGGTCACGGCGAAGATGAAGTCCGTGTGGGCTTCCGGGAGTTGACCCCATTTCTCCACACTCGCACCGAGCCCGGAACCGAAGAGTCCGCCGGAGGCGAGGGCGTAGATGCCGTGCACGGCCTGCCAGCAGTCGGCCACCCCGGACTTGGGCTCGGTGGCGCCGATGCACTGCAGCCGGGCCATGCGGTTCGGGCTGGTCCTGATGAGGATCACCCCGAGGATCGCGGCGATCGACAGCACCCCGGCGAACAGCCGGGTCGGCGCCCCCACCAGCCACAGCAGGCCGAACAGGATCGCCGTCAGGATGATGGCCGTGCCCATGTCGCCGCCCAGCATGATCAGCCCGAGCAGCATGAAGGCGACCGGCACCAGCGGCACCAGCATGTGCTTCCACTGGGTCAGCAGCCTCTTGTCCTGCTTGCGGGCGAGCAGGTCGGCGCCCCACAGCACCAGCGCGAGCTTGCCGAACTCGCTGGGCTGGATCTGGAAGGAGCCGCCGAGCGCGATCCAGTTCTGGTTGCCGTTGACCGACATCCCTATCCCCGGGATCTGCACCAGGGCCATCAGGAAGACGGCACCGGCCAGGATCGGATAGGCGAGCGCCCGGTGCAGCTTCACCGGCATCCGGGAGGCGGCCAGCAGCAGCACCCCGCCGATGACGGCCGCGAGGAGCTGCTTGCGGAAGAAGTAGGAGCCCGGCAGGGACATCTGCAACGCCGTGATCTGGGAGGCCGAGTAGACCATGACCAGACCGAGCACGGTGATCAGCGAAGCGCCGCCGAGGATCAGGTAGTAGGCGGTCAGCGGCCGGTCCCAGGCGCGGCGGGCGCGCGTGTACAGGCGCAGGACGGGGTTCTCGCGCGGTGCGCGAGCGGTCGCGGGGCGCCGGACGGCCCGCTGCACGGGCGGCCGCCCGGTACGGCTACCGGGCATCGGCGTCTCCCGCCCGGTCGAGCCCGGGCCACATCCGAGTCACGCGTCCCTCCAAGGGTCCCGATGCACCCGCCGTGGCCGAGGCCCGCCGTCAGGTGCCCGCGCCGAGTTCGCGAACCGCCTCCGCGAACGCGTCACCGCGCTTGTTGTAGTTGGCGAACATGTCCATGGAGGCACAGGCCGGGGCCAGCAGTACCGTGTCACCCTCGGCCGCGAGCCGCTTCGCCTCCCGGACTGCCTGGAGCATCGCCCCAGTGTCGGTCCGGTCGAGGTCGACGACGGGTACTTCCGGGGCGTGTCGCGCAAGGGCTTCCCGGATGAGGGCGCGGTCCGCGCCGATCAGGACGGCCCCGCGAAGCCGCTTCGCCGACTTGGCGACCAGCTCGTCGAAGGTCGCGCCCTTCGCCAGACCGCCCGCGATCCACACGATCGACTCGTACGCCGCCAACGAGGCCTCGGCCGCGTGGGTGTTGGTGGCCTTGGAGTCGTCGACATAGGCGACCCCGTCCACGTCGGCGACGTGTGCGATGCGGTGGGCGTCCGGGGTGAAGGCCCGCAGGCCGTCCCGGACGGCCGTCGCGGGCACCCCGAAGGCGCGCGCGAGGGCCGCCGCCGCAAGGGCGTTGGCGATGTTGTGCGGGGCCGGCGGACGGACGTCGGAGACCTCCGCCAGTTCCTGGGCGTTCCTCTGCCGGTCCGCCACGAAGGCGCGGTCGACCAGGATGCCCTCCACCACGCCGAGTTGGGACGGTCCGGGCGTACCGAGGGTGAAGCCGACCGCCCGGCAGCCCTCCTCGACATCGGCCGCCCGCACCAGGTTCTCGGTGGCCTTGTCGGCGACGTTGTAGACGCAGGCGACCCGATTGCCCTCGTAGACGCGGCCCTTGTCGGCGGCGTACGCCTCCATGGAGCCGTGCCAGTCGAGATGGTCGGGCGCCAGGTTCAGCACGACGGCGGAGTGGGCGCGCAGGGAGGGCGCCCAGTGGAGCTGATAGCTCGACAGCTCCACGGCCAGGACGTCGTACCGCTCGTCGCCGAGCACCGCGTCCAGCAGCGAGACGCCGATGTTGCCGACGGCGGCGGTGCGCAGGCCCGCCGCCTTGAGGATGGAGGCGAGCATCTGCACGGTCGTGGTCTTGCCGTTGGTGCCCGTGACGGCCAGCCAGGGGGCCGCGTCGGGGCCGCGCAGCCGCCAGGCCAGCTCGACGTCGCCCCAGACGGGGACGCCGGCCTGCTCGGCGGCGGCGAACAGCGGCTTGTCCGGCTTCCAGCCGGGTGCGGTGACGACGAGTGCGGTGCCCTCCGGCAGGGTGGCGCCGTCGCCGAGGCGCACGGTGACGCCGAGGGCCTCCAGTTCGGCGGCCTGGGCGCGGGCCCGTTCGTCGTCGCCGTCGTTGACGACCGTGACGTGTGCGCCGCGTGCGCGCAACGCCTTGGCCGCCGGGACGCCGGAGACGCCGAGCCCGGCGACGGTGACGTGCTTGCCCTGCCAGTCGGTCACTTCTCCGCCGCCCATCCCGCGTAGAAGAGCCCCAGTCCGACGATCACACAGATGCCCTGGATGATCCAGAAGCGGACCACCACCAGGACTTCCGACCACCCCTTGAGTTCGAAGTGGTGCTGGAGCGGTGCCATGCGGAAGACCCGCTTGCCGGTCATCCGGAAGGAGCCGACCTGGATGACGACCGACATGGTGATGAGCACGAACAGGCCGCCCAGCAGCGCGAGCAGCAGCTCGGTGCGGGAGCAGATCGCGAGGCCGGCGAGCACACCGCCGAGCGCGAGCGAACCGGTGTCACCCATGAAGATCTTGGCGGGCGAGGTGTTCCACCACAGGAAGCCGAGGCAGGCGCCCATCAGCGCCGAGGCGATGACCGCGAGGTCGAGCGGATCCCGGACCTCGTAGCAGGCGTTGGGGTTGGTCAGGGTCTCGCCGTTGGCGCAGGACTCCTGGAACTGCCAGACGCCGATGAAGGTGTAGGCGCCGAAGACCAGGACGGAGGCGCCGGTGGCGAGGCCGTCCAGACCGTCCGTCAGGTTCACGCCGTTCGACATCGCGAGGATCATGAACAGCGCCCAGACGACGAACAGCACCGGGCCGATCGTCCAGCCGAAGTCGGTGATGAACGACAGCTTCGTGGAGGCCGGCGTCTGCCCCCGGGCGTCCGCGAACTGAAGTGAGAGCACCGCGAAGGCGATGCCGACGGTCAGCTGGCCGGCCATCTTCGCCTTGGCCCGCAGACCGAGCGAACGCCGCTTGACGATCTTGATGTAGTCGTCGAGGAAACCGACCATGCCCATGCCGACCATCAGGCCGAGCACCAGCAGACCCGAGTAGGTCGGGGTGTACCCGGTGATGACCTTCGACAGGAAGTACGCGGCGACCGTCGCCAGGATGAAGGCGATACCGCCCATGGTCGGCGTACCGCGCTTGCTGCCGTGCGTGCGCGGGCCGTCGTCGCGGATGTACTGGCCGTAGCCCTTGCGGGCCAGCAGCTTGATCAGCAGCGGAGTGCCGACCAGGGTCAGGAAGAGGCCAATGACTCCCGCGAACAGGATCTGCTTCATCATCGGGCTGCGACCTCACCCTCGGTCCCGGTCCCGACGAGCGCCTGCGCCACGCTCTCGAGCCCGACCGACCGGGACGCCTTCACGAGTACGACGTCTCCCGGGCGCAACTCGCTGCGCAACAGGTCGACCGCCGCCTGTGCGTCGGACACGTGCACCGACTCCTCACCCCACGAACCCTCGTTATATGCGCCCAGTTGGAGCCAGGACGCTTCCCTGCCCCCGACCGCGACGAGCTTGCTGACGTTGAGCCGGACGGCGAGCCGTCCGACCGCGTCGTGCTCGGCGAGCGCCTCGTCCCCGAGCTCGGCCATCTTGCCGAGCACCGCCCACGTACGGCGCCCCTTGCCCATGGCCGCGAGCGCGCGCAAAGCCGCTCGCATGGACTCGGGGTTCGCGTTGTAGGCGTCGTTGACGACCGTCACGCCGTCCGGGCGCTCGGTGACCTCCATACGCCAGCGGGAGAGGGAGCCCGCCTCGGAGAGCGCGGTGGCGATCTCTTCCGCGGACATGCCCAGCTCGTGGGCGACGGCGGCCGCGGCGAGCGCGTTCGACACGTGGTGCTCACCGTACAGGCGCATGGTCACTTCGCTTGCACCGGAGGGTGTGTGAAGCAGGAAGGCGGGCTGTCCGCTGTCCGTGAGTCTCACGTTCTCGGCGCGTACGTCCGCTTCGCCGGACTCTCCAAAAAGGATCACCTTCGCCTTCGTACGGGAGGCCATGGCCCGTACGAGGGGATCGTCCGCGTTGAGGATCGCGGCACCCCCCTCGCTCGCCGGAGGGAGGGCCTCCACGAGCTCGCCCTTGGCCTGCGCGATCTGCTCGCGTCCGCCGAACTCGCCGATGTGGGCGGTGCCGACGTTGAGGACGAGACCGATCTTCGGGGGCGTCAGACCGGCGAGGTAGCGGATGTGGCCGATGCCGCGGGCGCCCATCTCCAGCACGAGGAACCGTGTCTGGTCGGTGGCGCTGAGCGCGGTCAGCGGCAGCCCGATCTCGTTGTTGAGCGAGCCCGGCGTCCACACCGTCGGCGCCTTGCGCTGGAGCACCTGCGCGATCAGGTCCTTGGTGCTGGTCTTGCCGGCCGAGCCGGTCAGGGCGACCAGGGTCGCGCCGAGCCGTCGTACGACATGACGCGCGAGGGCACCGAGAGCCGTCTGGACGTCGTCGACGACGATCGCGGGCACGCCGACGGGACGCGAGGCCAGTACGGCCACCGCGCCCGCCGCCACGACCGCCGGTGCGAAGTCGTGGCCGTCCACGCGCTCGCCGACGAAGGCGACGAAGAGGGTGCCGGGCCCGGCCTCCCGGGAGTCCCGGACGACCGGTCCGGTGACCTGGACGGACGGATCCGGTATGTCGTGCGTCTGCCCGCCGACGACTGCTGCGATCTCGGCGAGAGAGAGGGCGATCACAAGTTCATCCCTGGGTCTTCTGGATAGCTTCGCGAAGCACCTGGCGGTCGTCGAAGGGACGCACCACCCCGGCGATGTCCTGGCCCTGCTCGTGGCCCTTGCCCGCGACCAGCACGGTGTCCCCGGGCCGGGCGCGGGCCACGGCGGCGGCGATCGCGGCGGCCCGGTCCTCGAAGACCTGCACCTCGCCGCGGTCGTGGGCCGGTACGGACGCCGCGCCCTGGAGCATCGTGGCGAGGATCGCGAGGGGGTCCTCGGAGCGGGGGTTGTCGGAGGTCAGGACGGCCGTGTCGGCGAGCCGGGCCACGGCGGCCCCCATCGGCATCCGCTTGGTCCTGTCCCGGTCGCCGCCGCAGCCGAGCACGACGTGCAGGCGGCCCTCGGTGACCTTGCGCAGGGCGCGCAGGACCGATTCGACGGCGTCCGTCTTGTGGGCGTAGTCGACGACCGCGAGATACGGCTGTCCGGCGTCCACCCGCTCCAGACGGCCGGGCACGCCCGGCACGGCGGCGATGCCGTCGGCGGCGGCCTGCGGGTCGAGGCCGGCGGCGGCCAGGGCGACGATCGCGGCGAGGGTGTTGGCCACGTTGAACGGCCCGGCGAGCGGCGACCTGGCCGCGATCCGCTCCTCCTTGGGGCCGATCACGGTGAACGTCGAGTCCAGCGGACCCACTTCGACGTCCTCGGCACGCCAGTCGGCGTCCGGGTGGCCCTCGGCGGAGAAGGTGACGACGGGGACGGTGGCTTCCTTGACCAGCCTGCGCCCGTACTCGTCGTCGAAGTTGACGACACCGAGCCGGCTGCGGCGCGGCGTGAACAGCTGCGCCTTGGCCTGGAAGTAGTCCTCCATCCCGGAGTGGAACTCCATGTGCTCCGGGCTGAGGTTGGTGAAGACGCCGATGTCGAACACGCAGCCGTCGACCCGCCCGAGGACGAGGGCGTGGCTGGAGACCTCCATGGCGACCGCCTCGACGCCGCGCTCGCGCATGACGGCGAACAGGGCCTGGAGGTCGGTGGCTTCGGGGGTGGTGCGCTCGGACTTGATGCGCTCGTCGCCGATGCGCGTCTCCACCGTGCCGATCAGCCCGGTGGACCTGGCCGTCCGCAGGCCGCCCTCGACGAGATAGGCGGTGGTGGTCTTGCCGGAGGTGCCGGTGATGCCGATCTGGAGCAGATCGGGACCCGGGTGGCCGTAGATGGTGGCCGCCACCTCGCCCATCTCCGCGCGCGGGTCGTCGACGACCAGGACCGGAAGACCGGTCGCCGCGGCGCGCTCGGCGCCGGTCGGGTCGGTCAGCACGGCGACCGCGCCGAGGCCGGCGGCCTGGGTGGCGAAGTCGGCGCCGTGCAGGCGGGCGCCCGGGAGGGCGGCGTACAGGTCACCGGGGCGGACGGCACGCGAGTCGTGGGTGATGCCCGTGATCTCGGCGGCGCTCTGCGGTGCGGTGACACCCAGCTGATCGGCGAGCTCCGCGAGGGGTGTGGCGGAGACCTGGACCGGCCGGGGCGGCCCGGGATATGTCACGGGTGCGCCCTTCTGGGTGGATTGGGACTGATCAGCGTGTGGCACGGCGGTGAGCGTACCGGGCCCACCCGCCTGGGAGCGAAGTGAGGGGCTGGGCGTTCCCTGGTTCCCGGGATCGGGGGTGGTCGTTGTCACGAGGTGGTTCCTGGGTGCTCGGTGCTGATCAGGGCGGGGTCCCTGCTGGTCAGGGTTTGTAGGTGACCGGGAGGCTGGCGGCCTTGGCTCCGGTGGGCGGGACCTGGAGGGTCTTCAGGGCGAACTCCATGACCTGCTTGTAGACGGGTCCGCAGATCTGGCCGCCGAAGTAGCTGCCCTCGGTGGCGTTCTGAATGGCGCAGTAGACCGTGATCCGGGGCTTGTCGGCGGGCGCGAAGCCCGCGAAGGAGGAGGTGTAGCCCTGGTACTTGCCGGTGGCCGGATCCACGCGGTTGGCCGTACCCGTCTTGCCCGCGACCCGGTAGCCGGGGATGCGCGCCTTGGTGCCGGTGCCCTCCCGGTCGTCCACGACGGACTCCAGCATCTGGGCGAGGGTCCTGGCCGTCTTCGGGCTGACGACTCTGGTCTCCTTGGGCTTGGCGGCGGGGGTGAAGCGTCCGTCCGGCCCCTTGGTGCCGCGCACGAGCGAGGGCTCGACGCGTACGCCGCCGTTGGCGATGGTCGAGTAGACGGAGGCCGCCTGCATCGCGTTGAGAGACACACCCTGGCCGAAAGGGATCGTGTACTGCTGCGAGGTCGACCAGTCGCCGGGCGCCGCGAGGATGCCCTTCGTCTCGCCGGGGAAGCCGAGCCCGGTGTAGCCGCCGATGCCGAACTTGCGCAGGTACGAGTACAGGACCTGGTTGGCCTGCCGCTGGGTCTTGCCGAGCTGGCCGGTCGCCAGGATGGTGCCGATGTTGCTGGACTTGGCGAGCACGCCGTTGAGCGTGAGGTACCAGGTCGGGTGGTCGATGTCGTCCTTGAACAGCCGGTCGCCGCGGTGCAGCCGGTTGGGCACCACGACGTGGGTGGCCGGGGTGGCCACGTTCTCCTCCAGTACGGCGGCCATCGACATGACCTTGGCGGTGGAGCCGGGCTCGAAGGCGTCCTGGAGCGCGGCGTTGCCCATGTTCACCGAGCTGGCCTTGGACAGGTCGTTCGGGTCGAAGCCGGGCGAGTTGGCCATGGCGAGGATCTGGCCGGTCCGCGTGTCCTGCACGATCACATAGCCGCGGTCCGCCTTGGACTGCTCCACCTGGTCGGTGATGGCGTTCTGGGCGGCCCACTGGATGTCGCGGTCGATGGTGAGCTCGACGTCGCTGCCGGGCACGGCGGGTGTCTCGGTGGACCCCACGGTCGGCACCTGGCGGCCACCGGACTGGGCGTACCGGATCTTGCCGTCCTTGCCGGACAGCAGGCCGTTCAGCTTCTGCTCGACCCCGCCGCCGCCCTTGCCCTCGGCGTTGACCCAGCCGAGTATCCCGGCGGCGAGATCGCCGTTCGGGTACACGCGCTTGGTGGTCGGAACGGCCAGGACACCCCCGAGGGCGTTGACCGTGCCCGGGTCGGTCTCGGCCTTGGTGGCCAGCGCGGTCTTGAGGTCCTTGATCTGCTTCCAGACCTGCGGGGTCTGACGGTGGGCGAGCACGACGTAGCGCAGATTCCTGTCGGCGGGCCTGAGCTTCTCGACGATCGTGTCCTGGTCCTCGCCGAGGATCGGCGCGAGGAGGGCGGCCGCCTGCTCGGGCCCGTCGTCGACCTTCAGCTCCTTGCGGGTGAACAGCGTGGGGTCGGCCGTGATGGTGTACGCGTCCACGCTGGTCGCCAGGGCCACGCCGTCCCGGTCGGTGATCCCGCCGCGCTCGGCGGCCAGGGTGTAGCCGACGTACCGGTTCCGCTCGGCCTTGGCGGCGTACGTGCTCGCGTCGACGGCCTGCACCTGGAGCAGCCGTACGACGAAGGCGATCAGGACCAGGGTCAGCGCCACGCCGACCAGGCGCAGCCGGGGGCGGGGGCTGCCGAGCCGGAGGGCGGGAGGAGCCGGGGGGCGGGCCGGTGCGGGGCGGCGGGCCGGCCGGGCACCGGGACCCGGACGCCGCCGGCCCTCGGGGCGCGCGGAGCGCTCGGGGCGTGCGGGCCCGGGCACGCGGCGCCGCGGCGGTTCCCTGTCGGACACTTCCGTCACCTGCCGAAGGTCGTGGTGGTGGAGGGCTGAGAGGCGGACGGGGCGGATGGTTCGGGGGCCGACGGGGTGGGCGCGGCGACCGGTGCGCTGGGGGTCGGCGTCGGGCTGGGCACCGCGGGCGGACCGGCCCCGTCGACCATCGCCTCAGGGGCGAGCACCAGCGGGGCGCGCGCGAAGGCCGGCTGGACGCCGCTCGCCGGTGAGGGGACCCCCTTGACGGTGCCGTCCGGGCCGAGGAAGGCCGGGTCGCCGCCGGGCACCATGCCGAGCTCGCGGGCGCGGCGCTGGAGGGCTTCGGGGGCCGAGTAGGCGTCGATGTCCCGTTGGAGTGCCTGCTCCTCGTCGGTGAGGCTCTTGGTCTCCTTCTGGAGGTCGTCCAGTTTGAAGGAGCCCTCACTGAGCGCGGAGTTCAGCACCAGAAGCCCGATCAGTCCGCCACCGAGGAGCAGGACGACCAGCAGGACGAAGGGGGTACGGGCCGCCTGTGCCGGGCCCGTCGCCGTCGGGAAGAGCCGCGCGAGCCGGGCCGCCCGCCCCCTGAGCTGAGGTTTCCTACTCACTGGCCCTCCCCCGGGTTCGCGTCGCCGACCTGACTGCCCGCCCCTTGGCCTGCCTCACCCGACGTCCTCCCTGATGCGCTCGGCCCCGCGCAGTCGCGCCGGAGCCGCCCGCCGGTTCTCGGCGACCTCTTCCTCGGTGGGAAGTTCGGCACCGCGCGTGAGCAGCTTGAGCCGCGGCTGGTAACGCTCGGGGACGACGGGCAGGCCGGGCGGGGCGGTGGTGGCGGCGCCGGCCGCGAGGACCTGCTTGACCAGCCGGTCCTCCAGCGAGTGGTACGACAGGACGGCGATCCGCCCGCCGACGTCGAGCGCCTTCACCGCGGCCGGGATCGCCCGCTCCAGGACGGAGAGTTCGCCGTTGACCTCGATGCGCAGGGCCTGGAAGGTGCGCTTGGCCGGGTTGCCGCCGGTGCGCTTGGCCGCCTGCGGCAGGGAGTCCCGGATCAGCTCCACGAGCCGCGCGCTGTTGCTGAACGGCTCCTTCTCGCGCTCGCGCACGACCGCGGACACGATCCGCTTGGCCTGCTTCTCCTCGCCGTACGCGCGCAGGATCCGGACGAGTTCGCCGGCCGGATAGGTGTTGAGGACCTCGGCTGCGCTCACGCCGGTCGTCTGGTCCATGCGCATGTCGAGCGGGGCGTCCTGGGCGTAGGCGAAGCCGCGGTCGGCCTCGTCGAGCTGCATGGAGGAGACGCCGAGGTCGAACAGGACGCCCTGGACGCGCCGGATGCCGAGCCGGTCCAGGACCTCCGGCAGCTCGTCGTACACGGCGTGGACGAGGAAGGCGCGCTCCCCGTAGGGCGCGAGGCGCTCGCCGGACAGGCGCAGGGCCTCCTTGTCCCGGTCCAGGGCGACGAGCCGGGCCTCGGGGAACCGCGCCAGCAGGGCCTCGCTGTGCCCGCCGAGGCCGAGCGTGCAGTCGACGACCACCGCTCCCGGCTGTTCCAGAGCGGGCGCCAGCAGGTCCAGGCACCGCTGGAGCATCACCGGGACGTGTCGACTCTGGCTCAAGGGGCCCTCTCAGGTCCGGCGCGGTGCCGCACGCACCGCCGGGTCCCCGCCCTCCCCCGGCAAGCTGGGGGACCCCCGGTGAAGGGGAGGCCTGCCGGCGCCAAAAGCGTCAGCCGGCCGGGAGCGGGAGGAGGCCGAGCCGTACGTACGCGCCGCGCACGTGGGGGGATCGCCGGAGACATCGCCGGGATCTCCAGGGAAAATCAGTCCGCAGGGAGGTCTCGCCTCCCGCTTCGCGCCACTTTAGTCCACGGTGTGGCGCGGTCAATCAACCGGCCTGCGCGTCGCGGCCCGGGGTGCGATCGATACGACGTATCCGGAAGAATCACCCGTGCGGCCGCTGTCTCGTCACCCGTGTGGGTTAGCTCACAACAAGACTCAATGACGTTCTTTGTCCACTCTCACAACAGGCCCGCTCCGGGCGTGACCAGTACCGTCATGGGTATGACGACTTCCGCATCGGTCCCCGCAGGTCCCGAAGCCGCCATAGCCACCGGCGGCACCGTCACCGACCGTCTCGTCGAGGCGAACGAGCGCTACGCCGCCGCCTTCGCCGACCCCGGCATGGACGCCCGTCCCGTGCTGCGCGTAGCCGTCGTGGCCTGCATGGACGCCCGGCTCGACCTGCACGCCGCGCTCGGCCTGGAACTCGGCGACTGTCACACCATCCGCAACGCGGGCGGTGTCGTCACCGACGACGTGATCCGCTCGCTCACCATCAGCCAGCGCAAGCTCGGCACCCGCAGCGTCGTCCTCATCCATCACACGGGCTGCGGCCTGGAGTCGATCACCGAGGACTTCCGCACCGAGCTGGAGATGGAGATCGGACAGCGTCCCGCCTGGGCGGTGGAGTCCTTCCGGGACGTCGACCAGGACGTACGGCAGTCGATGCAGCGCGTGCGCACCTCGCCGTTCCTGCTGCACACCGACGACGTACGGGGCTTCGTCTTCGACGTGAAGACCGGCCTGCTGCGCGAGATCGACCCTGCCTGAACCCGCGTAACCGTCCTCCACACCTGTCGTTTCGCTGTTGATTTCCGGCCTCGGGACGCCCAAAACACCGTAAGACCCGACATAGTGCGGGCAGTTGTCCACAGGCGAGTGACACGAATCGGTAACGGCAGCAAGAATGCTGGGGTGGCGTCACGCGGAACTTTCCACGCGTGGTGTCCGTGTTTCGAGGTGGGCCGGTCGCACATCGCGTGCGCCGGCTCGGAAAACGGGCCGAGGAGGGCCGGGTGACGACCTATGACGATCGAGCGAGCCTCACTGATCTGACCGCCACTGTGGAGCGTGTCCGCAGTTCCGTGGAGGGTGTGATCGAGGGCAAGCCCGAGGTCGTACGGCTTTCGCTGACCGTACTGCTCGCCGAGGGACATCTTCTGATCGAGGACGTTCCCGGCGTCGGCAAGACCATGCTCGCCAAGGCACTGGCGCGGTCCATCGACTGCTCGGTGCGGCGGATCCAGTTCACGCCCGACCTGCTGCCCTCGGACATCACGGGTGTGTCCATCTGGGACCAGCAGCGCCGGGACTTCGAGTTCAAGCCGGGCGCGATCTTCGCGCAGATCGTGATCGGCGACGAGATCAACCGCGCCTCGCCGAAGACGCAGTCGGCGCTCCTGGAGTCGATGGAGGAGCGCCAGGTCACCATCGACGGGCAGACCTACGAGCTGCCCAGCCCCTTCATGGTCGTGGCCACGCAGAACCCGGTCGAGATGGAGGGCACCTACCCGCTGCCGGAGGCCCAGCGCGACCGCTTCATGGCCCGCGTCTCCATCGGCTACCCCAGCGCGGAGGCCGAGCTACAGATGCTCGACATCCACGGCGGGGTGAACCCCCTGGACGACCTCCAGCCGGTGGCGCACGCGCACGAGATCGTGAAGCTGATCGACGCCGTCCGCGGTGTGCACGTCGCCGACCCGGTCCGGCGGTACGCGGTGGACCTGGTCTCCGCCACCCGCACCCACCCCGACCTGAGACTCGGCGCCTCCCCGCGTGCGACGCTGCACCTGTTGCGCGCGGCGAAGGCGTCGGCGGCCCTCAGCGGCCGGGAGTACGCCCTGCCGGACGACGTGCAGGCACTCGCCGTCGCGGTCCTGGCCCACCGTCTGCTGCCGACCGCCCAGGCCCAGCTGAACCGGCGCACGGCCGAGCAGGTGGTGCAGGAGATCCTGCAGCGCACCCCGGTGCCCGCGGCACCCCAGCAGGGCGGCATCGGTCTGGGCCGTGGCGCGACGGCGTTGGGCCAGCAGCCGCCGCGGAGGCTGTGATGACGGTCGCCGGGGCGGCGCACGCGGAGGCCGACCCGGGCGACAAGGGCGCGGTGCGCACGGCCCTGGCCGGTCTCACCACCCGCGGCCGCTCCTTCCTGGCGGCCGGTGTCGCCGCGGCCGTCTGCGCGTACGTCCTCGGGCAGAGCGACCTGCTGCGGGTCGGCCTGCTGCTGGCCGTGCTGCCCCTGCTCTGCGCGGCCGTGCTCTTCCGCACCCGCTACCGGGTGGCCGGCAGCCGCCGGCTCTCCCCCGCGCGCGTGCCGGCCGGCAGCGAGGCCCGCGTCCATCTGCGGATGGACAACGTCTCGCGGCTGCCCACCGGCCTGCTCATGCTGCAGGACCGGGTGCCGTACGTCCTGGGACCGCGCCCGCGCTTCGTGCTCGACCGGGTGGAACCGGGCGGCCGCCGCGAGGTGTCCTACCGCGTCCGCTCGGACCTGCGCGGCCGCTATCCGCTGGGCCCGCTCCAGCTGCGCCTGACCGACCCGTTCGGCATGTGCGAGCTGACCCGGTCGTTCTCGACGTACGACACCCTGACGGTGATCCCGCGCGTGGAGCCGCTGTCGCCGGTGCGCCTCAGCGGTGAGGCGCAGGGGTACGGCGAGGGACGGCAGCGCTCGCTGGCGCTGGCCGGCGAGGACGACATGATCCCGCGCGGGTACCGCCACGGCGACGACCTGCGCCGGGTGCACTGGCGCTCCACCGCGCGCTACGGCGAGCTGATGGTGCGCCGCGAGGAGCAGCCGCAGCGCGCCCGCTGCACGGTGCTGCTCGACACCCGGGGCCTCGCCTTCCGGGGCGCGGGCCCCGACTCCGCCTTCGAATGGGCCGTGTCGGCGACCGCGTCGGCCCTGGTGCACATGCTCGAACGGGGCTTCTCGGTACGCCTGTTGACGGACACCGGCACCTCGGTGCCCAGCGAGAACGCCGACGGGTTCGCGGGCGCGAGCCAGGAGACGGCGGACGCGGCCGGGATGCTGATGGACACCCTCGCGGTGATCGACCACTCGGACGGCGCGGGCCTGTCCCGGGCGTACGACGTGCTGCGCGGCGGCAACGAGGGGCTGCTGGTGGCCTTCTTCGGCGACCTCGACGAGGAACAGGCCGCGATCGCCGCCCGGATGCGGCAGCGCAGCGGTGGAGCGGTCGCCTTCCTGCTGGACGGTGACAGCTGGACGCGGGAACCGGGCGATGTGCCCGGCCCGTTGCACAGGAGCGGGGAACGGCTGCGGATGCTGCGCGAGGCGGGCTGGACGGCGCTGAGCGTGCCGCGGGGCGCCTCGCTGGAGGAACTGTGGCGCCAGGCGGAGCGGGAGCGCAGCGGCGTCGGTGCGCCGGGCGGCGGGGAGGGGTGGTCATGAGCGGGCGGGTACGACTGGCGCTGTGCGCCTGGGCGGCCACGCTGATGGCCGCGTGCGCCCTGCTGCCGCTGGTCGAACCGGCCACCTGGATCCTGCAGGCCGCCTTCCTGCTGGCGGTGCAGTCGGGCGTCGGCGCGGCGACCCGGCGGGTGCCGCTGGCCCGGCCGCTGACCGTGGCCGCGCAGGCCCTGGTCACCTTGATCCTGCTGACCCTGACCTTCGCCCGCGAGCAGGCGTTCGTCGGGCTGATCCCCGGTCCTGACGCCTTCCTGCGCTTCGCCGACCTGCTCGGACGGGGCTCCGACGACATCGCGCGGTACGCGATCCCGGCGCCCCTGGAGTCCGACGGCATCCGGCTGATGCTCATCGGCGGCGTGCTGGTCATCGGGCTCGCGGTGGACACCCTGGCGGTGACCTTCCGCAGCGCGGCCCCGGCCGGTCTGCCGCTGCTCGCGCTGTACTCCGTCGCGGCCGGGCTGGCCGACGGCGGCGCGGACTGGCTGTGGTTCCTGGTCGCGGCGGCCGGCTATCTGCTGCTGCTCCTGGCCGAGGGGCGGGAGCGGCTGTCGCAGTGGGGCCGGGTCTTCGGCGGGGCGGCGCACGCTCCCGGCGAGGAGTCCGGGGCGGTGGCCCCGGTCCGCAGCGGGCGGCGCATCGGCGTGGTCGCCCTCGGCGTCGCCCTCGTGGTGCCGCTCGCCCTGCCCTCGATGAACGGCGGCCTGCTGGACGGCGCGGGCACGGGCGTCGGCTCCGGCACCGGGAGCGGCGGCACGATCTCCGCGGTCAACCCGCTGGTGTCCCTGCGCGACAGTCTGAACGTGGACGAGGACCGTCAGGTGCTGTCCCTCAGGCCCGGCTCCGAGGCGGACACCTCCAGCCTCTACCTGCGGATCGTGTCCCTTGACGACTTCGACGGCACCACCTGGAAGCCGTCCAAGCGGTCCATCACCGCCGTGCCCCGGAGCGAGTTCCCGACCCCCGTCGGCCTCGGCCCCGACGTCAAGCGCACGGAGTTCGACACGGCGGTCTCGGCGGCCGACTGGTACGCCCAGGACTGGCTGCCGATGCCGTACCCGCCCAGCGGCGTGCGGATCGACGGCAACTGGCGCTACGAGCCCGAGGGCATGACCCTCGTCGGCGACCACGGCCAGAACACGCGCGGGGTGACCTACACCGTGCGGAGCCTGGAAGTGCAGCCGACGGCCGAGCAGCTCGCCTCGGCACCGCCCCCGCCCGAGGACCTGACCCGCGAGTACACCGACCTGCCGGGCTCGCTGCCGCCGGTGGTGGGCGAGACGGCCCGCCAGGTCACCGCGGGGACGGCGGACCCGTACGAGCAGGCGGTCGCGCTCCAGGACTACTTCGCCGTGACCGGCGGCTTCGAGTACGACACCTCGGTGCAGGCGGGCAGTGGTTCGCAGGCGATCGCCCGGTTCCTGCGGGACAAGCAGGGCTTCTGCGTCCACTTCTCCTTCGCGATGGCGGCGATGGCCCGCTCCCTGGGGATACCGGCCCGGGTCGCGGTGGGCTTCGCGCCCGGTACCCCGCAGGCGGACGGCTCGGTGTCGGTCGGGCTGAAGGACGCCCACGCCTGGCCCGAGCTCTACTTCGAGGGCGTGGGCTGGACCCGCTTCGAGCCGACCCCGAACCGGGGCACCGTGCCGTCGTACACCGTGCCGGACGCGTCCGGCAGCACGCTCCCGGACCCGTCGGAGCCGTCCCAGTCGGCGAGCACGGCGCCTTCCGCCGCGCCCTCGGTGAGCGACACCTGCACGCCGGAGCAGCGGAAGCTGGACGGCTGCGCGAGCGAGTCCCCGGCAGCGGCGCCGGGCGGTGACGACGACGCCCCGTGGTGGGCCGTGGCGGGCCCGTGGTGGTACGTCAAGCTGCTGGGCTGGGTCCTCGCCGGACTCGCCGTGCTGGCGATCCCCGCGGCGCCGATGCTGTGGCGGCTGCGGATCCGTGGAGTACGGCTGGGCGGGCACGGCCGCGGCGAGGCGGACGCGGCACCGGCCACCCTGGCGGTGTGGCAGGAGCTGACCGACTCGGCGTGGGACTTCGGGATCGCGCCGGACGACTCGCAGACGCCGCGCAAGGCGGCGGCCCGGATCGTCCGGCTCGGGCATCTCGACCCGGCGGCGGCGGCTTCGGTGCACCGGGTGGCGGACGCCGTGGAACAGGTGCTCTACGCGCCCCGGCCGCGGCCCACGGCCGGTCTCGCGGACGACGTCCGCCGGGCCGTGGGCGGGCTGCGGACCACCGCCGGCAGGGGGGCCAGGCTGCGTGCGGTGGTCGCCCCGCGTTCCACCGAGCGGGTGGCGTGGGCACTGTCGGAGTGGTGGACCGGCCTCGCGGCCCGCGTGGCGGCGGCTCGGCCGACGCTGCGCAGACCGTCGGGTCAGCGGGGCTGAGGGCGCTCCTCAGGGTGTCCGGAGGCTGTCCGGCGGTCAGGTCCGTTGCGCCAGGCCGTTCCGCCGCCGGCAAGGCTTCTCCGCCGCCGGCAAGGGGGCCCCGGGGGCGATACCGCCCCGAGGCCCCCTTGCGCGTGCGTGCGTGCGTGCGGTACGGCCCGGTCCGACGCTGAGACTCGGGACAGGGCGCATGGCGGTGGCGCGGGACCGTGGCGCGGGCATACGTGAGGGGGTGACCACCCGCCGGGTGGTCACCCCCTCACGTACTGGTGACAGCTGTTCGTCGAGCTAATGGCCCTGTTCGTCGCGGCGCCGCTGCCAGCGCTGCTCGATCCGGTCCATCATGGAGCGCCGCTGCCGTCCCTGGCGTGGTGCCTGTGGGCCACCGGCGGGCTGTTCACCCGGCTTGGGGGCCTTGCGCCAGCCGGTCACCGCGAGCACCGCACATCCCAGCATGACCAGGAAGCCCACCACGCTGAGCCACACCTGCTTGGCGACCATACCTGCCATGAGGAGCGCGATACCCACGAGGAAGCCCGCGACCGCCTGGTAGACCCGCCGCCGGGTGTACGTACGCAGCCCGCTTCCCTCGAGCGCCGACGCGAACTTGGGATCTTCGGCGTACAGCGCTCGCTCCATCTGCTCGAGCATTCGCTGCTCGTGCTCCGAGAGCGGCACGGAGTCCTCCTCATCGTGCAGTCGCCGGGGCGACTAGGGGGTCCCTTCAGGATAGGCAGGGAATCGCCCCCGTGAAACCCGCCCCTCTACGCCAATTGGCCAACCGGATTCCGCCATGAACGTCGCGGCCCGCTGAGTCTTCCATTCCCCAGCAGCCGTCCCGTCATGCCGGGCGGTCTCCCTCGATCATACGGCGCAGGGCGCCCGATCGGGGGGCCTGTGGCGTACTCCATGTACACCCAAGTCCCTGATCAGCGACGCGCCCCCGCGGCCCGATCCCGGGAGGCGGCTCAGCCCTCTCTGTCCCCCGGGGTCTCACCGAGCACATGCAGCTGAGTGGCGATGGAGTGGAACGCGGGCAGTTCGGCCGCGGCCTCCTCCAGCCTCAGCAGGGCTTCCACGGCGCCGGGCTCGGTGTCCACCAGCACACCGGGGACGAGGTCGGCGAAGACCCGTACGCCGTGCACCGCGCCGACCCGCAGGCCGGCGCCCTCGACCAGCCCGGTGAGCTGCTCGGTGGTGAAGCGGTGCGGGACGGGGTCGCCGGCGCCCCAGCGGCCGTTCGGGTCATCGAGGGCCTGCTTGGCCTCCGTGAAGTGGCCCGCGAGGGCGCGGGCGAGCACGGCGCCGCCCAGCCCGGCGGCGAGCAGGCTGAGGACACCCTCGGCCCGCAGCGCGGCCACCACGTTGCGGACGCCTTCGGCGGGGTCGTCCACGTACTCCAGGACGCCGTGGCACAACACCACGTCGTAGCCGCCGCGCTCGACCACGTCGAAGAGGCCGTGGGCATCACCCTGGACGCCCTGCACCCGGTCCGCGACACCGGCCTCGGCGGCGCGGCGCTCCAGGGCGAACAGCGCGTTCGGGCTGGGGTCGACAACGGTGACCCGGTGGCCGAGGCGGGCGACGGGCACCGCGAAGTTGCCGCTGCCGCCCCCGGTGTCGAGGATGTCCAGCGACTCCCGGCCCGTCGCCTTGACCCGGCGGTCCAGGGCGTCCCGGAGGACCTCCCAGACCACGGCGGTACGGAGGGAGGCGCGGGGGCGGGAGGGGTCGGAGTGCGGCGACGTCGCGTGAGGGCGGGGGGAGACGGGCGGGCGCATCGGATCCGACACGGCAGTTGACTCCTCGGCGCGGCACCGCCTCTTGCGCGGCGGAGCGAACGGGCGCCTCCCCGCCGCGGACGCGGATCGGGAGAGGCTTCAGGCGCTTCCCACCCTATTGCCTCCCGCGCCGCGGCCGGTCACCGCGGTGGCGTGCCCCGTGGACCGTCTCGGGCACGGGCCTTCGCACGGTGGACCTGGTCCGCCGGACGGCGGGCGCCAGCGCCTCTCGGGCGGTCGGTCATGGCCGTGCCCACCCCGCCCGTCATCCCCCGGCCGGCCTGCCCCGTCACCCCCCGGCCGGCCTGGCCCGTCACCCCCCGCCTGCCTGCTCGCGCCGACCGGCCAGGAGGGCGTCCGTCGGCCGCACGACGGCACCCGACCGGGCGGGGCGCTTCCGCCGGCCAGAGCGACTCCGGCCCGCCAACCCGACCGACTCCGCTGATCCGGCCGCCCTGACCGGTCCGCCCTGACCGGTCCGCCCCGGTCGGTCTGGCCGTCCCGGCCGCCCCTGTCCGCGCGGCCCGCCCGGTCATCCCGCGTCCGGGAAGTCACGGCCGGCGGAGCGCCGGTCCTCCGGCTGGTCCGTGTCCTGGCGCGGCTGGGGCAGGACCGGCTGAAGCACCAGCGTGCGCTCGACGAGGCGCAGGAACATCGCCACGTCGCGTATCAGGTCGTCGGCGTCCCGACGGCTGGCCGCGCCCTGGATGCCCGCCTCGGCCCGGGCGCGGCGCCGGGCCCCGGAGGCGAACAGCGCGCTCCACTCGGCGAGCTCCGGCGCGATCTCGGGGAGCACTTCCCAAGCGCTGCGGATGCGGGCCCGGCGTCGGGGTGTGGCCTCCGGGCGCCCCCGGGCGGCGAGCACGGCCGCGGCGGTGCGCAGGGCGGCGAGGTGGGCTGTCGCGTAGCGCTCGTTCGGCGTTTCCAGGGCGGCGGCCTCGTCCAGTCCGGCGCGGGCCTGGGCGAGCAGGTCGAGGGCGGCGGGCGGGGCTGTCGCCCGGCGGAGCACGGGATGCACGTCGCTCGCCGGGCCGGTCAGTGAGGGGGCAGGGCCGGTTGCGCGGCGCCGACGGGCGGCTGCTGCGTGGTAGGTGGCCATGACGATCCTCCTGTCGTCTGTGTGACGGCACTGTGGCCGTATGTACCCATCGTGAGGTATGGCACTGACAATCCGCCCTGACCTGCACTTTTGCTTCAAACGAAAGTTCGGGTTAGTTTTTGCACTGACCAGTCAGTTCAAAAAGTGCCCGACATGTCAGGGGGTGGATGAGCCGTGGCCGGAGTCGGAATCACCGCCGAGGGCTTTGGTCTTGAGGGCCCTCGCGGCTGGGCGTTCCGCGGCGTCGAGGTCACCGCGGAGCCCGGGTCGCTGATCGCCGTGCAGGGGCCGTCGGGGTCCGGCCGTACGTGTCTGCTGCTCGCCCTCACCGGACGGATGAGGGCGACGGAGGGCACGGCGGCCGTGGGGGACGCGCGGTTGCCGAAGCAGTCGGCGGCGGTGCGGCGCATCAGCGCCCTGGCCAACGTGGCCGGGGTGACGGACCTCGACCCGGCCCTGACCGTCGGGGAGCACCTGCGCGAACGGGCGTTGCTGCAACGGCGGTTCGGGGGTTCGCTGCGCGGTCTGCTGCGACCGCGGGCCGAGCGCACGGCTGAGGCGAAGCTCCGGATGGACACCGCGCTGACCGCCGCCGGCCTGGACCCGGAGGCGCTGCCCAAGGGCGCGCGGACCGCCGTACGCGATCTGGAGCGGCTGGAGGCGCTGCGCCTGTCGGTCGCCCTGGCGCTGATCGGGCGTCCGGGCCTGCTGGGGGTCGACGACGCCGATCTGAAGCTGTCCGCGGCCGAGCGGACCGAGGTCTGGGCGCTGCTCAGGTCCCTCACCGAGACCGGGACGACGGTCGTGGCGGTGTGCGGCGAGGCACCCGAGGACACCGTGCGGGTGTCCACCGGGCAGCCCCAGGAGAGCCGGCAGCCGCAGCGGAACCAAGGGGAGGAGAAGGCCGATGCGCTCGCCGCAACTGGCCGCGCTTGAGCTGCGCCGCTTCGGCAGGGGAAAGCTGCCGCGCGCCGCGCTGGTGGCACTGCTGGTGCTGCCCCTGCTGTACGGCGCCCTGTACCTGTGGTCCTTCTGGGACCCGTACGGCCGTCTCGACCGCGTCCCCGTCGCCCTGGTGAACGACGACCAGGGCGCGACCGCCGACGGCGGGAAGCTCATGGCGGGCGACGACATCGCCGAGGGCCTGCGGGACAGTGACACCTTCGAGTGGCACGAGGTGGGCTCCGACGAGGCACGCGCGGGCGTGGAGGACGGCACCTACTACCTGTCGCTGACCATGCCGGCCGACTTCAGCAGGCGCATCGCGTCCAGCTCGGGCGACTCCCCGCAGACGGGCGCGCTCCAGGTCCGTACGAACGACGCCAACAACTACATCGTCGGGCAGATCTCGCGGACGGTGTTCAGCGAGGTGCGCACGGCCGCGTCCACCAAGGCGTCGCGGTCCTTCCTGGACCGGATCTTCATCTCGTTCTCCGACATCCACGGCGAGACGGTGAAGGCCGCGAAGGGCGCCGACGACCTCGAAGGCGGCATCGGCAAGGCGGAGAAGGGTTCCAAGGATCTGGCCGACGGCCTGAAGGACGCCAAGAAGGGCAGCGGCAAGCTGTCCACGGGGCTGACGAAGCTCGACAAGGGCGCGGGTGACCTGGAGAGCGGCTCGCAGCGGGTCGCGGAGGGCACACAGACCCTCGCCGACAAGGTCAACGGGGTCGCGGACAAGGTGGGCCCCTTCCTGAAGGACAACGAGAAGACCATCGGCGACACGGCCCAGCTGGTCGCCGACTCGGCCGGGACGATCCGGCGCAACCTCGACACCCTGGTGGAGACCGCCCCGACGGCCGCCAAGGGGGCGCACGCGGCCTCCGGCACGCTGAACGACGTCTACCGGACGCGCTGCGAGGAACCCGTCCTGCCGGACGCCGCCTGCGCCGATCTGAAGAGGGCCCGGCAGGCCGCCGCCGACGTGGCGAAGGTCGCCGATGACGTCAACACGCTGGTCGCGGACCAGGACGGCGACCTGACGAAGCTCGACGGCCACCTGGGGACGCTGCAGAAGCAGGCCCAGGCGCTCGCCGACCGGGCCCCGCGTCTCTCCGAGGACCTGGACGACGCCGTGTCGAAGATCAACGAGCTGAACACGGGCGCCGGGAAGGTCGCCGCGGGCGCCAAGCAGCTGCACACCGGGCTCGGCACGGCCGAGACCGGCGCGTCGGACCTGGACGAGGGCGTCGGTGACCTGAAGACGGGGGCCGAGACCCTGAACGGCGGCATGTACAAGCTCGTCGACGGCTCCGGGAAGCTGTCCGACGGTCTGCACGACGGCGCAGGGCAGATCCCCGACTATGACGAGAAGGCCCGCGACCAGCGCACCGGGGTGATGGCGGACCCGGTCCGGCTCGTCTCCGAGGACCTGCACAAGGCGCCCAACTACGGCACCGGTTTCGCCCCGTACTTCATCCCGCTGTCCCTGTGGGTGGGCGCGATGGTGGCCTACATGCTGATCACCCCGATGAACCGGCGCGCCCTGGCAGCGGGCGCCTCCGCCTGGCGGATCGCGCTGGCGGGCTGGCTGCCGGTGGTGGCGATCGGGGTGCTGCAGACGGTGGCCCTGATGTCCGTACTGCACTGGGCGGTCGGCCTGGAGATGGCACGGGCGGCCGGCACGGTGGGCTTCCTGTTCCTGGTGACGGCGTGCTTCGCGGCGATCGTGCAGTGGCTGAACGCACGCTTCGGAGCGGCGGGCCGGATCCTCGTCCTGGCCCTGCTGATGCTGCAGCTGACGTCCGCGGGCGGCACCTACCCGGTGCAGACCAGTCCGGGCTTCTTCAACGCGCTCCACCCCTTCCTGCCGATGAGCTATGTCGTCGAGGCCCTGCGCAGGCTCATCACCGGCGGCGGTCTGGGCCCGGTGTGGCAGGCGTGTGCCGTGCTGGCGGCGTTCACCGCGGGCGCCCTCGCGCTGACCGCCCTGTCGGCCCGCCGCCGTCAGGTGTGGACGCTCGACCGGCTGCACCCGGAGCTGACCCTGTGAGCCCTTCGGTGACACCTGGACCCACGGCTCCTGTGACAATCAGGACCATGGAAAGCAGCAGCGCCACGCCGGGGGTCAGCACGCGCCGCGAGGCCACCCGGCAGAAGCTCTACGAGGCGGCCGTCACGCTCATCGCCGAGCAGGGGTTCTCCGCCACCACCGTGGACGAGATCGCCGAGCGGGCCGGGGTCGCCAAGGGCACCGTCTACTACAACTTCGCGAGCAAGTCGGTGCTCTTCGAGGAGTTGCTGCGGCACGGAGTGGGACTCCTCACCGCCTCCCTGCGGGAGGCGGCCGAGCGGACCGCCGAGGAGGGCGGCACCAAGGTGGACGCCCTGGACGCGATGATCCGCGCGGGGCTCGTCTTCATCGACCGCTACCCGGCCTTCACGCAGCTGTACGTGGCGGAGCTGTGGCGTACCAACCGCGCCTGGCAGTCCACCCTCATGGTGGTGCGGCAGCAGGCGGTCGCGGTGGTCGAGGACGTACTGCGCGAGGGCGTCGACCGCGGCGAGTTCAGCGACGAGATCGACATCCCGCTGACCGCGGCCGCGCTGGTCGGCATGGTGCTGGTGGCCGCCCTGGACTGGCAGGCCTTCCAGCCGGAGCGTTCCCTGGACGACGTGCACGCGGCGCTGTCCCGGCTGCTCCAGGGGCGGGTGAGCGGGCGCCGCTGAGGACGGCCCCCGCGAACGCCCGCAGACACGGACACCGACACGGACGCAGGGGCAGACGTAGCGCAGACGCACGAAAACGCAGACGCAGACGCAGACGCAGACGCAGACGCACGAAAACGCCGGTCCGATGTGGCCGCGTCCCCCGCGGGCCACCTCGAACCGGCGCTTCCTTGTGCTCCCCCGTTCCCCCGTTCCCCCGTTCCCCCGTTCCCCCGTAGGGCCCCCGTTCGGTCGTCCCCCGGTTCCCCGGTCCCCCCGTGCCTCGCTCCCGCCGGCGTCCGCCGGCGGAAGGAGCGGATCGGGGGCGGCTCCGTTCCGGCGCCCCGTGTCGCCGGTGCCGGAGCCGGTCCCCTTCTCCGTGCCCCCACTCTCTCGTTCACGCGGGTCGGCCCCCATCCGCGCGCGTACTCAACTCACCCCCTAGGTACATGTACTCAGTCCTGCGCACGCGGCCCCAGACGCCGTGCCGCCGGCTGGTGACGATCGCGCCCGTGTCCGTACTCCCCCTCGACTCGGCATGGGACGCGGTGCACACCGTGGTCCGGCCGGCCCCGGGCGCGTGGGTCGGAGCGCTGCCGGCCGGACAGAGCGCCCGCTCGCCGATGTGGCGGCGGGCCTGGTCGGCGGTTCGACGGCGCCGGCCAGCCACGCGGCGAAGGCCGGCACGCGGATGGCGGTCAGCTCCTCGCCGGAGCCGTTCAGCAACGTCACCGTGAGTCCGGCCGAGGATCTCGGGGTCGGCGGGATCGTCACGTGCGCGATGTTCCACCCAGAAGCGGCGGCGATCGTCGCGGGTGGGCTGCTGGTCACCGGGCAGGTCGTGCTCTTCTTCCTGGTCTCCCGGATCCGCCGGTTGCGGCGGCGCGGGGCCCGGCGACGGGAGGAGCGGCGGCTCGCGGCGCGGGCCGGGCCGCCGCCCGGCTGGACCGGGCTGGACCGGGCTGCGGGGACGGGCCCGGCAGCGGGCGGTCACCGCTGGTCACGGGCCCGCGGCCGGATTGTCGGTGGCGGCCGATAAAGTCGCAGGCATGGCACGGATTGCGGTGATCGGCGCCGGGACGGGCGCGATGGCGGCCGCCGCCCGGCTGGCCGTCGCGGGCCACCGGGTGGTGGTGTACGAGCGTACCGAGACGTACGGCGGAGCGGTGCGCCGCTTCGAGCGGGACGGCTTCTCCTTCGACACGGGCCCGGGACTCCTCACCCTGCCCGCGGTCTACCGCGACCTGTTCGTCAAGACCGGCAAGGAGCCGCTCGAGGCGTGTGTCGAGCTGGTCCAGGTCGACCCGTCGGCACGGCACGTCTTCGCGGACGGCACCGAGGTGTCGCTGCCGAACGCCTCGCGCGCGGGCGTCGTCGCGGCCCTGGAGGAGGCGCTCGGGCCGGGCGCCGGACAGCGCTGGGGCGACTTCCTGGTGCGGGCCCGCGAGGCCTGGGACCGCACCCGCCGGCCGCTCCTGGAGGAGCCCCTGTGGCCCAACTGGTCGGTGCTGGCCGAGCGCGAGCCCTATCCGGCGGTCCCCCACAAGCGTCTGCTGCGCACCCGCCGGGCCACCACCCTCGCCGAGGTCGGCGCCTGGGAGCTGCGCGACCCCCGCCTCACCGCCCTCCTGGAGAGCCACGCCCTGGCATACGGCCTGGACCCACGGACCGCCCCGGCGAGCGCGGCCGTGCTGCCGTACATGGAGCACGCCTTCGGCGTCTGGTACGTCCGCGGCGGCCTGCGGGAGCTGGCGCGCGCGGTGTACGAGCGGTGCCTGGCCAGGAAGGTGGAGTTCGTCTTCGGCGCCGAGGTCACGGGGGTGCTGGAGAAGGACGGCCGGGCGGCCGGAGTGGAGTTCACGGACGGGACCGTGGCGGAAGCGGACTTCGTCGTCGCCGGTGTCGCGCCCGGGGTGCTGAGCCGCGTCGTCCGGGGCACGGCCCTGCGGGGCGCGGGCGAGGTCGTGCCGCAGCGCGGGCTGCCGAGCCGTCTGACGGTGCTGCTGGCGCTGCGCGGTGGGCGTCCGCAGGGGACGCCGCATCGGACGGTGGTGCACGCGCGGGACCGGGACGGCGAGCTGGACGGCCTGTTCGGCGCGGCTCCCGGGACGAGCGCGCCGACGGTCACGGTGCTGCGGCCGGACGACCCTGGGCTGGTTCCGGACGCGGACCACGAGGCGGTCACGCTCACCGCCGTCGTCCCGGCGGGCCGCCCCGCCCCGGAGGCCGTCGACCGGTACGTCCACGCCGTGACCGAGGCCGCCGCACGGGCCCTGCCCGGTCTTCGCGACCGCGTCCTGTGGCAGGAGGTCCGCACCCCGGCCGACCTCGCGGAAGCGACCGGCGCGGAGGGCGGTGCCGTCCCCGCCCCGGCCCTCGCCGCCGGGAACGGCTCCCTGCTGCACCCCGCCAACAGCACCGCCCTGCCGGGCCTGTTCACCGTCGGCGGCTGGTCGCATCCCGGCGGCGGTCTCCCGCACGCCGGTATGTCGGGCGCGCTGGTCGCCGGACTGATCGTGGAGGGGCCGCAGTTCCGGGGTTCCCGGTGAGAGCCGGTCAGAAGCGGTACTGCTCGTCGAACCCGTTGCCCTGGTTCTGGTCGTAGCCCTGCTGGCCGTACTGCTGCTGCTCCGGAGGCAGGTCGCCGTACGGGTCGTCGGTGCTGCGCTGCTGCGGCACCCACACCCCGCCCGCCGGCGTCTCGCCGTACGAGCCGGAGGCGTACTGGTCCTGGCCGTAGCCCTGCTGGCCGAACTGCTGCTGACCGCCGTAGGAGGCGTCGTACGCGGCACCGTCATAGGCCTGGGTGCCGATGTACGGGTCGGAGTAGGCGGCGTACTGCTGCTGTCCGGCCATGCCGTAGCCGTACTGCTGCTGGTCGTAGCCGGAGTAGCCGTCGTAGGAGTACGACGGGTCGGCGGCGGCGGTCGCGTACTGGTCCTGGGGCTGGTCGGCGGCGAAGGGAGCGCCGGCGGCCGCGTAACCGGAGTCGCCGTAGACGCCGTACGAACCGGTGTCGTCGGGCAGGGGCTGCGGCTCGAACACCGCGGTACTCCCCTCGGCCGGGGGTCCCACGGGACGGGCCGGCGTGAACACGTCGTCGCGGTCGTAGTCGTCGTGCCCGAAGGCGCCGGTGTTCCGGCCCTGCGAGGCGTCGTCGCCGTAATCCGTCCCGGCCGCTTCGAGGTCGGTGACCTCCAGGGTCGGGTCCTGGCGGTCCGCCCTGCCGCGGCGCCGCTTGGTGCCGTCGGTGCCGGGGCGGCTGACCGCCCAGCCGGCCGCGAAGCCGCGGCGGAAGGAGAGCGTGACGTAGGTCTGGCCGACCGCGAACGCGATCGCACCCAGCGCGATGACGATCACGGACGGGATGAGCACGCCGAGGACGACGCCGAGGAAGCCGCCGAAGGCGAGCAACCGCCAGCGCAGGCGTGCCTTGTACTGCAGCAGCACCTCGCCGAGCAGCCACAGCGCGACGACGCCGAACGCGATGTAGAGGACCGTCCAGCCCATGTACGCCCCTCTCCCAGTGGCCGTTACGCAGTGTGTCGTATACCGGTGCGGCCGGTCTAGGCCTGCGGTGGGTCGTGCGGGCCCAGGTTCTCGTAGATCTCCAGCGTCGCCGTGGAGTTGTTGAGCGTGATGAAGTGCAGTCCGGGCACTCCCTCGGCCAGCAGCCGTGCGCAGAACTCCGTGGCGAACTCGATACCGATGGAGCGTACAGCCGCCGGATCGTCCTTGGCTGTGAGGATCCGCTCTTTCAGGGCGGGCGGGAGGGCCGCGTTGGTGAGGGACGGAACCCGTGCCAGCGTCTTCACGCTGCCGATCGGCATGACCTCGGGAATGATCGGGGTCTCGCAGCCGGCGGCGGCGACCCGGTCGCGCAGGCGCAGGTAGTCCTCCGGCTGGAAGAACATCTGCGTGATCGCGTAGTCCGCGCCGGCCCGGCACTTGTCGACGAAGTGGCGCACGTCGGTGTCCCAGTCGGCCGAGCGCGGGTGCATCGCGGGGAAGGCCGCGACGCCGACGCAGAAGTCGCCGGACGCCTTGATGAGTTCGACGAGTTCGGAGGCGTAGGTGAGGCCGCGGGGATGCGGCACCCACTCGCCCATCGGGTCGCCGGGCGGATCGCCGCGCAGGGCCAGCATGTTGCGGATCCCCGCGTCGGCGTACTGCCCGATGATGTTGCGCAGGTCGGCCACCGAGTGGTCGACGGCGGTGAGATGGGCGATGGGGGTGAGCGTGGTGTTGGAGGCGATGGCCTCGGTCGCCTTGACCGTGCCCGCGCGGGTGGAGCCGCCCGCGCCGTAGGTCACGGAGACGAAGTCGGGGCCCACGCCCTCGACCCGGCGCAGGGCGTTCCACAGGTTCCGCTCGCCCTTCGGGGTCTTCGGGGCGTAGAACTCGAACGAGTACGTCGTCTTGCCGGTCGCGAGCATGTCACGCACGGTGCGGGCGTGGTCCGACCTGGTGGATGCGGTGCCGAGGGCCATACGCGCAGGTTAGCCAGGGTGCGCCGGTCCCCCAACCGGATCACGGATTTTTGCCCGATTTGTCTATTTCCTGTCCACTCCTTGGACAGACGGTAGGACCGATATGAGGCAAACGGGTGAGGCGGGCGAGGGCCTGCTACCCCTGCCGCAGCCGCTTGGCGAACTCGGCCGCCGCCGCTCCCGGGTCGTCGGCCTCGGTGATCGCCCGGACCACCACGACCCGGCGGGCGCCCGCCTCCAGCACCTCGTCGAGGTTGCCGAGGTCGATGCCCCCGATGGCGAACCAGGGGCGGTCGGTGCCGAGGGAGGCGGCATACCGGACCAGGTCGAGGCCGGGCGCGTGACGGCCGGGCTTGGTGGGGGTCGGCCAGCACGGGCCGGTGCAGAAGTAGTCGACGCCCTCCTGGACGGCGGCCGCGGCGGCCTCGGAGCCGGCGTGCGTGGAGCGGCCGACGAGGATGTCGTCGCCGAGGATCGCGCGGGCCGCGGGGACCGGGAGGTCGCCCTGGCCGAGGTGGAGCACGTCGGCACCGGCCGCGTGGGCCACGTCCGCCCGGTCGTTGACCGCGAGGAGCCGGCCGTGCCGGGCGCAGGCCTCGGCGACGACCTTCAGGTGCTCCAGTTCCTCGGCCGCCTCCATGCCCTTGTCCCGCAGCTGCACGATGTCGACGCCGCCCGCCAGGACCGCGTCCAGGAACTCGGCGAGGTCGCCCTGGCGCCTGCGGGCGTCCGTGCAGAGGTAGAGCCGGGCGTCGGCGAAGCGGTCACGGACGGTGCTGTCGGGCATACGGGTGTCCCCCCGAGGTGGAGGGCGCACGGGCCGCGGCGGGCCGTGGTGGACCACGGCCGTGGCTGAGGCGGTCACGGCCCGTGCGCCGGACGGTGTTCGGTTCGGCCTGCTCGGATCAGACGGCGAGCGCCTGGGCCCGGCGCTTCACCTCCGTGCCGCGATTCTCGCTGAGGGCCTGCGCCGGGGTGCCCGGCAGGCTCTCGTCGGGGGTGAAGAGCCACTCCAGCATCTCTTCGTCGGTGAAGCCGTCGTCCCGCAGGAGCGTCAGGGTGCCCGTCAGGCCCTTGACGACCTTCTGCTCGGCCCCGTCGATGAAGGCGGCGGGGACGTGCAGCGCGCGGTTCTCACCACGGCGTACGGCGATGAGCTGGCCCTCCCTGACCAGCTGCCGCACGCGGGTCACCTCGACACCGAGCATCTCGGCGATGTCGGGGAGCGTCAGCCAGCCGGGGACGAGAGCATCGATCTTTGCGTCAATCTCGGTCACAGGACAAGCCTGCCATCCCGCACTGACAGTCGGAAGCCAGGACCGGCCGACCTGGTGTTCCGCGCTACGCCGTGGCCGCCTTCAAGGGCCTCGCCGCATCGGCCAGCACAGCGGGGTCCATGAGCGTGCCCGCCTCGATCAGCCGCCGCCCCTGCGCCAGGTCCCGGGGCCGCCCCACCGCCAGCAGGGCGACCAGCCGGCCCTCCCGCAGCCAGCACACCGTCCAGGCCGGTCCGGACGGCTCGCCGCGCCACAGGGTGGTGTCGGCCGAGGCGTGGTGGCCGGCGTACTGGACGAAGCGCCCGAACTGCTCCGACCAGAAGTACGGAACCGGGTCGTAGACCGCGGGGGCCTCGCCGGTGGCCTCGCCGATGATGTTCGCGGCCACCGTGCGCGGGCCCTGGAGGGCGTTGTCCCAGTGGTGGACCAGGAGGCGCTCGCCGTATCTGCGCGAGGGGAAGGAGGCGCAGTCGCCGACCGCGTAGACGTTGGGCGCGGAGGTGCGCAGGCGGTCGTCGGCGACGATCTCGCCGTGGGTGCCGAGGGCGATGCCGGATCCGGTGAGCAGGCCCGTGGCGGGCCGGGCGCCGATGCCCACGACCACCGCGTCCGCGGGCAGCCGCGAACCGTCGTCGAGGAGCACGGCCGAGGGCTCGACGCGTTCCACGCGCGCGTGCGTGCGCAGGACGGCGCCGGCGTCGGCGTACCAGGCGGCCATCGGGGCGGCCACCTCCGCGGGCAGCGCGCCGGCGAGCGGCCGGTCCGCGGCCTCGACGACCGTCACCGCGCAGCCGGCCTCGCGGGCCGCCGTGGCGAACTCGGCGCCGATCCAGCCCGCGCCGACGACCACGATGTCGTGCTGCCGGGCGAGCACCGGGCGCAGCCGCTCGGCGTCGTCCAGGGTGCGCAGCAGATGCACGCCTGGCACGCCCTGCGCGCCCGGCAGCCGGATCGGTTCGGCGCCGGTCGCCAGGACCAGGACGTCGTACGGCACCGGCCCCTCGGCGGTGTCCAGCTGGTGTTCCCCGGG
Source organism: Streptomyces sp. NPDC003011 (assembly GCF_053591515.1). Lineage (NCBI taxonomy): Bacteria > Bacillati > Actinomycetota > Actinomycetes > Kitasatosporales > Streptomycetaceae > Streptomyces > Streptomyces sp. NPDC003011. Next base: position 84,935 of record NZ_JBSFTY010000002.1, on the reverse strand, counting down.
GCGCACGCCCAGGACCTCGCGGCCGAGCCGCAGTTCGATGGAGAGGGCCTCGAAGTCCACGTCGAAGGCGGAGCCCTCCGCCGTGCCGAGCAGCACGGCCTTCGACAGCGGCGGCCGGTCGTAGGGCTGGTGCGGCTCCGCGCCGATCAGCGTCACGGTGCCGGTGAAGCCCTGTTCCCGCAGGGCGACCGCGGTCTGCACCCCGGCCATGCCCGCGCCCACCACGACGACACGCCGTGGCGTGGAGTCTCCCCGTTCCCGCGTCTGCTCGCTCACCTGATCACCATAGACACCTGACCATCAGTCAGTCAGCCGTCCCGCTCGGTGACCTGCTCGACGACGCTCGTCCCGCTGCCCGGCTGCGACTCCCACGCCCACCGCTCCTCCAGCCGCACGCGACCGTCGGGCAGGTCGACGACCGTCGACACGCAGTGCCCCGAGGACGTCGTCCCGTCATGCTTGAGCTGTACGTACCGGAAGTCCAGCCGGTCGCCCTCGCGGGTGCCCACCAGGTGCCCGCGGACCACGTCGCCGCCCGCGTACTCGGCCCAGATCTCGCCGTTGTCCTCGTGGTACGCGAACCGGGTGCGCGTCCCGACCTGGCCGGGTGCCTGATCGGCGACCGGGGCGAGGACGAGTCCGTCGAGTGAACGGGCCACGGGCGGAGGCTCCCTTACTGAGACGTGCGGCATCGGGCTAGGGTGGCCAACGTAGAGCACTCGCGGGAGCCCGGGCGCACCGGGCTGAGAGGGAGGCTGGCGGCCTCCGACCGTACGAACCTGATCCGGGTCATGCCGGCGAAGGGAGGAGCTGGACACCCATGTCGCGTACGTCGGATCTGCCCGACACCTTCGACGTCCTGGTCGTCGGGGGCGGGATCATCGGCCTGGTCACGGCGTGGCGGGCCGCTCAACGCGGGTTCGCCACCGCCGTCGTGGACCCCGAGCCGGGCGGCGGGGCCGCCCAGGTGGCGGCCGGGATGCTGGCCGCCGTCACCGAGCTGCACTACGGCGAGCAGACCCTGCTCGGCCTGAACCTGGAGTCGGCCCGCCGCTACCCGCACTTCGTGGCCGAACTCACCGACCTCACCGGCCAGGACCTCGGCTACCGCCGCAGCGGCACGCTCGCCGTCGCACTGGACGCCGACGACCGCGCCCATCTGCGCGAACTGCACGCCTTGCAGCGGCAGTCGGGCCTGGACTCCGAGTGGCTGTCCGGACGGGAGTGCCGGCGCCTGGAGCCGATGCTCGCGCCGGGCGTGCGCGGAGGGCTCAGAGTCGACGGGGACCACCAGATCGACCCGCGCCGCCTGGCCGCCGCGCTGGTCACCGCGTGCGAGCGCACCGGCGTGGTCTTCCACCGGTCCTGGGCCCAGCGGCTGTCGGTGGTACGGGAGCGGGCGGCCGGTGTCGTCACGCGGGAGGGGGCCGCCCTGGGCGCCGGGCAGGTGGTGCTCGCCGCGGGCAGCCTCAGCGGGCGGCTCGCGGGCGTCCCGGACGACGTAGTGCCGCCCGTACGGCCCGTGAAGGGGCAGGTGCTGCGGCTGACCGTGCCCGAGCGGTACGCGCCGTTCCTGAGCCGGACCGTGCGGGCCGTGGTCCGCGGCAGCCAGGTCTACCTGGTGCCGCGCGTGAACGGCGAACTCGTCGTCGGCGCGACCAGCGAGGAACTGGGCTGGGACACCACGGTGACCGCGGGCGGGGTGTACGAGCTGCTGCGGGACGCGCACGAGCTGGTCCCCGGGATCACCGAGCTGCCGCTCACGGAGACGCGGGCCGGGCTGCGTCCCGCCTCCCCCGACAACGCGCCGCTGCTCGGCCCGGCCGGACTGGACGGGCTGCTGCTGGCCACCGGCCACCACCGCAACGGCGTGCTGCTCACACCGGTCACCGGCGACGCCCTGGCGCACGCCCTCGTCACCGGTGAACTCCCGGAGGAAGCACGCCCCTTCACCCCCAGGCGCTTCGGCGCCGTCCGCACGGAGCAGCCCGTATGAACATCTCGGTCAACGGCGAGCGGCGGCAGGTCGACCCCGGCACCGCCCTCGACACGCTCGTCCGCTCCCTCACCGCGGCGCCCTCCGGAGTGGCCGCCGCCCTCAACGAAACCGTCGTCCCGCGCGCGCAGTGGCCGTCGACGTCCCTCTCCGAGGGGGACCGCGTCGAAGTCCTCACCGCCGTCCAAGGAGGCTGAACCATGGCCGACGATCCCTTTGTCATCGCCGGTACGTCCTTCACGTCCCGTCTGATCATGGGCACGGGCGGTGCGCCCAGCCTGGAGGTGCTGGAGCGGGCGCTGGTCGCCTCCGGCACGGAACTGACCACGGTCGCGATGCGGCGGGTCGCTCCGGACGTGCACGGTTCGGTCCTGTCGGTGCTGGGAAAGCTCGGGATCCGGGTGCTGCCGAACACCGCCGGCTGCTTCACCGCCGGGGAGGCCGTCCTCACCGCCCGTCTCGCGCGCGAGGCGCTCAGCACGGACCTGGTCAAGCTGGAGGTCATCGCCGACGAGCGGACCCTCCTGCCGGATCCGATCGAGCTGCTGGACGCCGCCGAGACGCTGGTGGACGACGGGTTCACGGTGCTGCCGTACACGAACGACGACCCCGTGCTCGCGCGGAAGCTGGAGGACGTGGGATGTGCGGCGATCATGCCGCTGGGCTCGCCGATCGGGTCGGGGCTGGGCATCCGCAACCCGCACAACTTCCAGCTGATCGTCGAGCACGCGCGCGTGCCGGTGATCCTGGACGCGGGGGCCGGTACGGCGTCGGACGCGGCGCTGGCGATGGAGCTGGGGTGTGCCGGGGTGATGCTCGCGTCCGCCGTGACGCGGGCGCAGGACCCGGAGCGGATGGCCGCGGCCATGCGGCACGCGGTGGAGGCGGGGCGGCTGGCCCGGCTGGCGGGGCGGATTCCGCGACGGCACTTCGCGCAGGCGTCGTCTCCCGGGGAGGGGCTGGCCGCGCTGGACCCGGAGCGCCCCGCGTTCTGAGCCGGCACGCGTCCGGCGTCGGCGGGTGCCGCCTTGTGGGTTGCGTCACAGGTCCGCTTCAGTCCCGCCCCGATCCTGGCCGAACCGGAGGCCGTGTCGGTGGCGGCTCGTACACTCACCTGCGTGGATACGACCCTTCAGGACCCTCTCGTCGGGCAGGTGCTCGACGGCCGCTATCGCGTCGACGCGCGGATCGCCGTCGGCGGGATGGCCACGGTCTACCGGGCCGTGGACACCCGCCTGGACCGCGTACTCGCGCTCAAGGTGATGCACCCGGCGCTCGCGGTGGACGGGTCGTTCGTCGAGCGGTTCATCCGGGAGGCGAAGTCCGTCGCCCGCCTCGCGCACCCGAACGTCGTACAGGTCTTCGACCAGGGCACCGACGGGTCGTACGTCTACCTCGCCATGGAGTACGTCTCCGGCTGCACCCTGCGTGACGTGCTGCGCGACCGCGGCGCGCTGCAGCCGAGGGCCGCGCTCGACATCCTGGAGCCCGTGCTGGCCGCGCTCGGCGCCGCGCACCGCGCCGGGTTCGTGCACCGGGACATGAAGCCGGAGAACGTGCTGATAGGGGACGACGGCCGGGTCAAGGTCGCCGACTTCGGGCTCGTACGGTCCGTGGACACGGTCACCAACACCTCCGGAACCGTGCTCGGCACGGTGTCGTACCTCGCGCCCGAGCAGATCGAGAGCGGCACCGCCGATCCCCGCGTCGACGTGTACGCGTGCGGTGTCGTCCTCTACGAGATGCTCACCGGCGAGAAGCCGCACGACGGGGACTCCCCCGCGGTGGTGCTCTACAAGCACCTCCACGAGGACGTCCCGCCGCCCTCGGCGATCGTCCCGGGCATGGCGTACGAACTGGACGAACTGGTCGCCTCCGCGACCGCCCGCAACCCCGGGATCCGGCCCTACGACGCGGTCGCGCTGCTCGCCCAGGCGCGGGAGGCGCGCGCCCGGCTGAGCCTGGACCAGCTGGACGCGGTGCCGCCGCAGGCGGTCTCCGCGGCGCACGACAACGCCGACGACCGCACGAGTGTGATCCCGCGCTCGCTCACGGTGCCGCGGTCGCTGCCGGTCGACGGGGACGAGGCCGCCGGGGACGCCGAGGCCGGCGTCCACCGCACCAGCCGTCTGGAGTCCGGGCCGCCACTGCCCCCGCGCAGCCGCACCCGCCCGCCGCGCCGGCTGGTCACGATCGTGGCCGCCGTGCTGCTGGTCCTCGGGGTCGGCGCGGGCGTCTGGTACATCAACTCCGGCCAGTTCACCAAGGTCCCGCTGCTGATCGAGAAGACCGAGGCACAGGCCAAGGACCGGCTGGAGGCGGCCGGGCTGGAGGTCGGCACCGTCGAGCACGCCTACAGCGACACCGTGAAGCGGGGCGCCGTCATCACCTCCGACCCGGCACCGGGCACCCGGATCCGGGACAACGACTCGGTGCGGCTGGTCGTCTCCGACGGCCCTCAGACCGTGAAGGTGCCCGATGTGCGGGGCTACCGGCTGGACCGGGCCAGGACCGTGCTGAAGCAGGACGGGTTGCAGCCGGGCATGGTCACCCGGGAGTTCAGCGACGACGTGGACAAGGGCTTCGTGATCTCCACCGACCCGGCGGGCGGCACCGAGCGGCGCGCGGGGTCGGCGATCGCGCTCGTCGTCAGCAAGGGCAGCCCGATCGACGTCCCGGACGTCACCGGCGAGTCCCTGGACGAGGCGAAGGCGGACCTGGAGGAGGCGGGACTGAACGTGAAGGTCGCCTCCCAGGAGGTCACCTCCGCCGAGTTCGGCAAGGGCCAGGTCGCCCGGCAGACCCCGCGGAACGGCAGCACCGCCGCCGAGGGCGACACCGTGACGCTGACGCTCTCCAAGGGCCCGGAGATGGTCGAGGTCCCGGACGTGGTCGGCGACAGCGTCGACGACGCGAAGGCCGCGCTGGAGGGCGCCGGTTTCGAGGTCGACGAGGACCGCGGGCTGCTGGGGCTGTTCGGCGACACCGTCAAGAGCCAGTCCGTGCGGGGCGGGGAGAGCGCGCCCAAGGGGTCGACGATCACGGTCACGATCCGCTGACGGCGGTGACGGCGATGGTGACGCTCACCACCGGATTCCCGGGCGGGCGGGCCCGTTCCGCATGACACCCTTGACGGGTGAAGAGTCAACAGCCCGGCACCACCACCGGAGCCCCAGAAGCCCTTGGGATCCCCGGCCCGGTGCGCAATCCCGTCGGCAGCCATGTCCCCGTGGCCGGCGGTCTGCACTCCGTGGGTCTGACGTACGCCCATGACCTGAAGGCCGAGGCCGTGCAGGTCTTCGTCGCCAACCCGCGCGGCTGGGCCACGCCCGCCGGGAACCCGCGGCAGGACGAGGAGTTCCGCGCGGTGTGCGCGGCCGAGTCGATCCCGGCGTACGTCCATGCCCCGTATCTGATCAACTTCGGCTCGCACACCGAGGCGACGGTGGAAAGGTCGGTGGAGTCGCTGCGGCACTCGCTGCGGCGCGGACGGGAGATCGGGGCGTCGGGTGTGGTCGTGCACACCGGCAGCGCGACCGGCGGCCGGGACCGGTCGGTGGCCCTGCGGCAGGTGCGGGAGCACCTGCTGCCGCTGCTCGACGAGCTGACCCATGACGACGACCCGTACCTGCTGCTGGAGTCGACCGCCGGGCAGGGCGCCTCGCTGTGCTCGCGGACCTGGGACTTCGGGCCCTACTTCGAGGCGCTGGACGCCCATCCGAAGCTCGGCGTGTGCCTGGACACCTGCCACGTCTACGCGGCCGGCCACGACCTGACCGGCCCCGCCGGCATGCACCAGACGCTGGACCTGCTGGTGGAGACGGTCGGCGAGGGCCGGCTGAAGCTGATCCACGCCAACGACTCCAAGGACGTGGTCGGCGCGCACAAGGACCGGCACGAGAACATAGGCTCCGGTCACATCGGTGAGGACCCGTTCCGCGCGCTGATGACCCACCCCGCCACCGAGGGCGTACCGCTGATCATCGAGACGCCCGGCGGCAAGGAGGGGCACGCGGCGGACGTGGAGCGGCTGAAGAAGCTCCGGGACGCCTAGCACCGGACGCACCGGACGCCGGATCGGTCTGCGGCACGCGCCAAAGGCTTCGTCGTGCCCCGAAGGGTTCACACGCCGGAGGGTCCGTCGCGCGCCGAGGGACCGGGCCCTCAGAGCTCGGGGCCCTCCCCCGGGCCTTCCTGGTAGGAGTAGCGCTGCTCCCGCCACGGATCGCCGACGTTGTGGTAGCCGCGCTCCTCCCAGAAGCCGCGGCGGTCGGCGGTCATGTACTCGATGCCGCGGACCCACTTGGGGCCCTTCCACGCGTACAGGTGGGGGACGACGAGGCGGAGCGGGAAGCCGTGTTCCGCCGTCAGCAGTTCGCCGTCCTTGTGGGTGGCGAAGATCGTGCGCTCGGCCGCGAAGTCCGCGAGACGCAGGTTGGAGCTGAAGCCGTACTCCGCCCACACCATCACATGGGTGACCGCGGGCGCGGGCGGGGCGATCTCCAGGATCGTCCGGGCGGGGATGCCGCCCCACTCGGCGCCGAGCATGCTGAACTTCGTGACGCAGTGCAGGTCACCCATGACGCTGGTGTACGGCAGGGCCGTGAACTCCTCGTGGTTCCAGCAGTGCTTGTCGCCGTCCGCGGTGGCGCCGAAGACCCGGAACTCCCAGCGCTCGGGCCGGAACTTGGGGACCGGGCCGTAGTGCGTGACCGGCCAGCCGCGCTGCACTCGCTGCCCCGGCGGAAGCGCGGAGTGCGCGGCTGCTGAAGAATCGCGTTCTCCTGACTCGCGTTCCACCGGCTGACCCATGACTCCATCCTGACAGACCCGGGCCTGTGCACAGGACCAACCCCTGCCCAAATCGGGCAATGCGAACTAAGCATGCCCTTACTTACTAAGTGAAGACTTACTGGACGATCTTCGTCGCCGATGCAATCATGCGGCGCAACCCGCCAGTTTCCCCCGGTTGGAAGGAGCCTCTGCGATGCAGGGCGACCCCGAGGTCATCGAATTCCTCAACGAGCAGCTCACCGCCGAGCTCACCGCGATCAACCAGTACTTCCTGCACGCCAAGATGCAGGAGAACTTCGGCTGGACGAAGCTCGCGAAGTACACGCGGCACGAGTCGTTCGACGAGATGAAGCACGCGGAAGTGCTCACCGACCGGATCCTCTTCCTGGACGGGCTGCCGAACTACCAGCGCCTCTTCCATGTGCGCGTGGGACAGACGGTCCGGGAGATGTTCGAGGCCGACCGGCAGATCGAGGTCGAGGCGATCGACCGGCTCAAGCGCGGCATCCAGGTGATGCGGGAGAAGGGCGACATCACGTCCGCGAACATCTTCGAGTCGATCCTGGAGGACGAGGAGCACCACATCGACTACCTCGACACCCAGCTGGAGCTCCTGGAGAAGCTCGGTGACGCGCTCTACATCGCCCAGCTGATCGAGCAGCCGGAGGGCTGATCGCAACCCGGAGGGCTAAGCGGCTTCCTTGAGGTCGGAGAGCACGGACTTCCCCTGGTCGGCGAGGTCGCGGCTCGGGCACGCGCCCCTGCCCAGAATCGCCTGGATGCGCCGTACGCACGACCCGCAGTCCGTGCCCGCCTTGCAGGCCGAGGCGATCTGGCGGGGGGTACAGGCACCGTTGTCCGCGTGGTGCTTGACCTGCGCCTCGGTCACACCGAAGCAGTTGCAGACGTACACGCGGTGCACCTCCGGACGGGATTCGTGGTCGCGCCATCCCGACCCTGGTCGGTGAGGCTAACCTAACCTTACCCGTCGCACAGGACCCGCAAAAGTGGAGTGGGGCGTGGATCGTATGTGATCCACGCCCCACTCCATGCCCCGGTAACAGGCGAACCGCTCAATTGCCTGCTACTGGCCTGCTACTGGTCGCGGTACATCTCCGCGACGAGGAACGCCAGGTCGAGGGACTGGCTGCGGTTCAGACGCGGGTCGCAGGCCGTCTCGTAGCGCTGGTGCAGGTCGTCGACGAAGATCTCGTCGCCGCCGCCGACGCACTCGGTGACGTCGTCGCCGGTGAGCTCGACGTGGATGCCGCCGGGGTGGGTGCCGAGGGCCTTGTGGACCTCGAAGAAGCCCTTGACCTCGTCGAGCACGTCGTCGAAGCGGCGGGTCTTGTGACCGGAGGCCGCCTCGTAGGTGTTGCCGTGCATCGGGTCGGTGATCCAGGCGACGGTCGCGCCGGAGGCGGTGACCTTCTCCACCAGCTCGGGCAGCTTGTCGCGGACCTTGTCGGCGCCCATGCGGACGATGAACGTCAGCCGGCCCGGCTCACGGTCCGGGTCGAGGCGCTCGATGTACTGCAGCGCCTCCTCGGCCGTGGTGGTCGGGCCGAGCTTGATGCCGATCGGGTTGCGGATCCGCGAGGCGAACTCGATGTGCGCGTGGTCCAGCTGCCGGGTGCGCTCACCGATCCACACCATGTGCGCCGACACGTCGTACAGCTGCCCGGTGCGGGAGTCGACCCGGGTCAGGGCACCCTCGTAGTCGAGCAGCAGCGCCTCGTGCGAGGAGAAGAACTCGACGGTCTTGAACTCCTCCGGGTCGGCCCCGCAGGCGTGCATGAAGTTGAGTGCCTGGTCGATCTCGCGGGCGAGCTGCTCGTAGCGCTGGCCGGACGGGGACGACTTCACGAAGTCCTGGTTCCAGGCGTGCACCTGGCGCAGGTCGGCGTAGCCGCCGGTGGTGAAGGCGCGGACCAGGTTGAGCGTGGAGGCGGAGGCGTTGTACATCCGCTTCAGCCGCTCGGGGTCCGGGATCCGGGCGGCCTCGTTGAAGTCGAAGCCGTTGACCGAGTCACCTCGGTACGTCGGCAGGGTGACGCCGTCGCGGGTCTCGGTGCTCTTGGAGCGCGGCTTGGAGTACTGGCCGGCGATCCGGCCCACCTTCACCACGGGCACGGACGCGGCGTACGTCAGCACGGCGCCCATCTGGAGCAGCGTCTTGAGCTTGTTGCGGATCTGGTCGGCGGACACCCCGTCGAAGGCTTCGGCGCAGTCGCCGCCCTGGAGCAGGAACGCCTGTCCCTTGGCGACGGCCGCCATCCGGGCGCGCAGCTGGTCGCACTCGCCCGCGAAGACGAGTGGCGGATACGACTCGAGGTCCGCGATCACTGCGCGCAGAGCCTCGGGGTCGGGGTACTCGGGCTGCTGCGCCGCGGGCAGGTCTCGCCAGGTGTTGCCAGCGCTCGCGCTGGTCTTAGCGTTCACGGTCACGCGTCCAACATTACGGGGTCGTGTCGCGCGTTCCTCCGTCTGCTCATCAAGTGAGACGCATTCCGCTCGTACGTCGTCACCGTGCGCGACCCCCGGCGGGCGTGTATGGTACGCCGCATGTTCGCGCACTCGACCAGGAACTGGTGGTGGACCGCTCATCCGGCGGCCCACTGACTGCGCGTACCCAAGACGTCGCGAAGGCCGCCCGAGGGGCGGCCTTCGGTGTGTCCGGGGGTCGTTCCTCTCTCCACGAGAAGGAAACGGACCATGCATCTGCGCGATCTACTGGCCGACCCCCGCCCGTTCGCCCTGCTCCGCAGGCGCACCCCCGGCCACGACGAGAACACGGTCGAGCTGCTGATCGGCCCGGTCACCCCGTACGACCTCCTGGCCGACCTGCCTGACGAGGGCCTCGCGCTCGTCCCCTTCCGGCAGATCCGCGAGCGCGGTTTCGACGTCCGGGACGACGGGACACCGCTGGCCGTGCTCACGCCCGAGGAGAGGTACGAACTGCCCTTGGACCTCGCTCTGGCGGAACTGCCCGCGCACGACGTCCGCGTCGAGGACAGCGGCTTCGACGTGGCCGACGAGGAGTACGCGGAGATCGTCGGGCGGGTGCTGCGGGAGGAGATCGGCGCCGGCGAGGGCGCCAACTTCGTGATCCGGCGCACGTACGAGGGCGCGATCCCCGGGTTCGGAAGGGCCGACGCCCTGGCCCTGTTCCGCCGGCTGCTGGTGGGCGAGCGAGGCGCGTACTGGACGTTCGTCGTGCACACCGGGGAGCGGACACTCGTCGGTGCCAGTCCCGAGGTGCACGTGCGGATGTCCGGCGGCACGGTCGTCATGAACCCGATCAGCGGGACGTACCGCTATCCCGCCGAGGGGCCGACGCCCGAGCACCTGCTGGACTTCCTCGCCGACGGCAAGGAGGTCGAGGAGCTGTCGATGGTCGTCGACGAGGAGCTCAAGATGATGTGCACCGTCGGTGACATGGGCGGGGTGGTGATCGGGCCCCGGCTGAAGGAGATGGCCCACCTCGCGCACACCGAGTACGAGCTGCGCGGGAAGTCCTCGCTGGACGTGCGGGAGGTGCTGAAGGAGACCATGTTCGCGGCGACCGTCACCGGGTCGCCGGCGCAGAACGCCTGCCGGGTCATCGAGCGGCACGAGGCCGGCGGGCGCGGCTACTACGCCGGAGCGCTGGCCCTGCTGGGCCGGGACCCGGGCGGCGCCCAGACCCTGGACTCCCCCATCCTCATCCGCACCGCCGACATCGACGCCGGCGGACGGCTGCGGGTGCCGGTCGGCGCCACGCTGGTGCGCGGCTCGGACCCGGCGGGCGAGGTGGCGGAGACCCACGCGAAGGCGGCGGGAGTACTGGCGGCGCTGGGGGTCCGTCCGGCACGGCCGCGTGCGGAGCACGGGCGCCCCCGGCTGGCCGACGATCCCCGGGTCCGGGCGGCGCTCGACGGGCGCCGGGCCTCGCTGGCCCCGTTCTGGCTGCGGATGCAGGAGCGCTCCGGGGAGCTGACCGGCCACGCCCTGGTCGTCGACGGGGAGGACACCTTCACGGCGATGCTCGCGCACGTGCTGCGGTCGAGCGGCCTGGAGGTGTCCGTACGGCGCTACGACGAGCCGGGGCTGCGGGAGACGGCGCTCGCGCACGAGGGGCCCGTGGTGCTGGGCCCCGGTCCGGGCGACCCGTCCGACACCGCCGATGCCAGGATGCGGTTCCTGCGCGCCCTGACCGCCGAGGTGATCCGGGAGCGACGGCACGGCGTCCTCGGCGTCTGCCTCGGGCACGAGCTGCTCGCGGCCGAGCTGGGCCTGGAGATCGTACGGAAGGCGGTCCCCCACCAGGGCGCGCAGACGGAGATCGACCTGTTCGGGCGGCGGGAGACCGTCGGCTTCTACAACAGCTTCGTGGCGCGCTGCGACGACGAGAACGCGGCGGAGCTGGCCGCGCGCGGCGTGGAGGTGAGCCGGAGTCCCTCGCACGAGGTCCACGCGCTGCGCGGCCCCGGCTTCGCGTCGGTCCAGTTCCACCCGGAGTCGGTGCTCACCCTGAACGGCGCGGCGACCGTACGGGAGCTGATGGGCGGGCTCCGCGGCAGCGGCGCGCTCTCGCCGCGGCGGCCGTCCCTGTAGCGCCTGTAGCGAGGTCGCTGCCCGTCGTGTGTACGGGCCCTGGGCCGAACACACGGTGTGTCCGGCCCAGGGCCCGGCCGGTCGGGGCCGGTCCGCCGGGTCCGCCGGGTCCGTCCGGTCCGTCCGGTCCGTCGGGTCCGCCCGGTCCGCGAGGGCTCAGCCGAAGAACACCCCGGCCTCCTCGTACAGCTTCGGGTCGACCGTCTTCAGCCGGGCCGTGGCCTCCGCGATCGGGACGCGCACGATGTCCGTGCCGCGCAGGGCGACCATCATGCCGAAATCGCCGTCCCGGACGGCGTCGATGGCATGCAGGCCGAAGCGGGTGGCGAGCCAGCGGTCGAAGGCACTGGGGGTGCCGCCGCGCTGGACGTGTCCGAGGACCGTGGTGCGGGCCTCCTTGCCGGTGCGGCGCTCGATCTCCTTGGCCAGCCACTCGCCGACGCCGGACAGCCGGACATGCCCGAAGGAGTCCAGCGACCCGTCCTTGAGGACCATGTCGCCGTCCCTCGGCATCGCGCCCTCGGCGACGACCACGATGGGGGCGTAGGACGCCCTGAAGCGGGACGTCACCCAGGCGCAGACCTGGTCCACGTCGAAGCGCTGCTCGGGGATGAGGATGACGTTCGCGCCGCCGGCCAGGCCCGAGTGGAGGGCGATCCAGCCCGCGTGCCGGCCCATCACCTCGCACACCAGGACCCGCATGTGCGATTCGGCGGTGGTGTGCAGCCGGTCGATTGCCTCGGTCGCGATGCCGACGGCGGTGTCGAAGCCGAAGGTGTAGTCGGTGGCGGACAGGTCGTTGTCGATCGTCTTCGGCACACCCACGCAGGGCACGCCGTACTCGTCGGACAGCCGGCCGGCGACGCCGAGGGTGTCCTCGCCGCCGATCACGATGAGCGCCTCGACCTGCTGCTCGGCGAGGGTCTCCTTGATCCGGCGGATGCCGCCCTCCTGCTTGAGCGGATTGGTGCGCGAGGAGCCGAGGATGGTGCCGCCGCGCGGCAGGATGCCGCGCACCGCGGGGATGTCGAGGCGCACGGTGTCGTTCTTGAGCGGCCCCCGCCAGCCGTCCCGGAAGCCGACGAAGCCGTAGCCGTACTCCTGCACGCCCTTGCGGACGATGGCCCGGATGACGGCGTTGAGCCCGGGGCAGTCGCCGCCTCCGGTCAGTACTCCGACGCGCATGGAATTGTCCCTTCGCCAGGGTTGCCTGCCGCAGGTCACGCTAATGGTGACGCAGGTCACTTCGGCATGGGTGGGACGGTCAATTCCGTTGAAACATCGGGGGGTTGATCTACTCGTCGTCGAGTCCGCGTTCTATGGCGTACCGCACGAGCTCCACCCGGTTGTGCAGCTGGAGCTTGCCGAGGGTGTTCTGGACGTGGTTCTGGACCGTGCGGTGGGAGATGACCAGGCGTTCGGCGATCTGCTTGTAGCTCAGGCCCTTGGCGACCAGGCGCAGCACCTCGGTCTCGCGCTCGGTGAGCTGCGGGGCCTTGGGCCGGTCGGTGTCCGTGGGGGCGGGGGCGGGCTCGGACGCCAGGCGCCGGTACTCGCCGAGGACCAGTCCGGCCAGGCCCGGCGTGAAGACCGGATCGCCGACGGCCGTACGGCGGACCGCGTCGAGCAGTTCCTCCGTGGAGGCCGACTTCAGCAGATAGCCGGTCGCGCCCGACTTCACGGCCTCCAGTACGTCGGCGTGCTCGCCGCTCGCCGACAGCACCAGGACCCGCAGTGCCGGGTTGGCCGCGACGAGTTCCTTGCACACCTGGACGCCGGGCTTCGCGGGCAGGTTCAGGTCGAGCACCAGCACGTCGGGCGCGACGGCCTTGGCGCGGCGGACCGCCTGCTCGCCGTCGCCCGCGGTGGCGACCACGTCGAAGCCCGACTCGCCCAGGTCGCGGGCGACGGCGTCGCGCCACATGGGGTGGTCGTCGACCACCATGACCCTGATCGGTCCCCGCCGGCCCTCGTTGCCGTCCGTCATCGCTGCTCCGCCTTCCCCCGTGAGGAGCGTGTCTCCTTCGGTACTTTCAGTTCGACCTCCGTGCCCTGACCGGGCACCGAGATCAGTTCGGCGCTGCCGCCGAGTTCACGCAGCCGGCCCCGGATCGACAGGGCCACGCCGAGCCGGCCCTCGCCCTCGGCCTGGGCGAGCCGGCCCTCGGGGATGCCGGGTCCGTCGTCCCGCACGGTCACGATCACCTCGTCCGGCTCGTCCTCGACGAGGATCCAGGCGCGCGCCTGCTCGCCCGCGTGTCTGCGTACGTTGTCCAGGGCGGCGCCGACCGCGGCGGCCAGCTCCCTCGCCGCGGCCGGGGGCAGCGGCACGGGGGCGCCGGGCTCGGCGAGGCTCACCCTCGCGGCGGCGTACCGGGCCAGCAGGGAACGCAGGTCGACCGGCCCGTCGTCGTCGGGCTCCTCGACCGTGCGGACGACGGCTCCCTGGGCCTGGTCCTCCGACACCCGGGAGGGGGGAACCAGCCCGCCGGAGACCAGGGTGCGCAGGGCGACCTCCTGCTCGCCGGCCATCCGGCCCAGCTCGGCCGCCTCGCCGCCGATGACGGCGCCGCGCCGCTGCACCATCGCCAGCACCTGGAGCACGCTGTCGTGGATGTCCCGGGCCAGCCGCTCCCGCTCCCGCGTCGTGGCCTCGATCTCCAGGGCGCGGGCGAGGGTGCGCTCGGAGGCGCGGGCGACCTCGACGACGTATCCGATCGCGATGGAGGCGACCCAGACGAGGATCACGTTGTGGACGGTGTCGCGGGCGGGGGCGCCGCGTTCGATCAGGTTGGCGACGGCGACCGCGGTGGAGGCGACGGCCGCCCAGCGCCAGCCGCCCTTGACGGCGAAGGCCAGCACGGCGCCCGCGGTCCATATCGACGGCAGGGTGGGGCCGCCCTCCTCGATCCGCGCGGGGGCGTCGGCGAGGGGCGTGAGCAGGATCCCGGTGAGCGCCACGGTGAGGTCGGCGGCGAGGAACCGCTTGGTGCACGCCTGCGCGTTCGCGAGCCGGGGCAGGGTGGCCAGGGTCCAGCCGCACAGCACGACGTAGTACGCGATGGCCACCTCGGGGCGGGTGAACTCGTCGTACGCGGTGGCGAACAGGCCGACCGCGTACAGCATCGTGAGCACCCGGTACGCCGTGAGCGCGCGCCACAGCGGCAGCTCGACCGACATCCTCATGACCCGCTCGCGCTCGGCCAACTCCCCCACCCCCCGGTCCGGCCCCACCCTAGGGCTCGGACCGCTCCTTCTCCGCCCGTTCCTTCTCCGCCTGCGCCAGTGCGGCCCGGGCCGCCTTCGCCGCCTTCGCCGCGTCCGCGATCCGCCGCTTGGCGGCGGTCGCGTAGATGTCGACGTACTCCTGGCCGGAGAGCTTCATGATCTCGTACATGACCTCGTCGGTCAGGGCGCGCAGCACGAAGCGGTCGTGCTCCATGCCCTGGTAGCGGCTGAAGTCCAGTGGCTCGCCGATGCGGATGCCCGGCCGCATCAGCTTCGGCACGACCTGGCCGGGCGGCTGGATCTTCTCCGTGTCGATCATGGCGACCGGTATCACCGGCGCGCCGCTGGCCAGCGCCACCCGCGCCAGGCCGCCGGGCTTGCCCCGGTACAGACGCCCGTCGGGCGAGCGGGTGCCCTCCGGGTAGATCCCGAACAGCTCACCGCGCTCCAGCACCTCCATGCCGCTCCTGATGGCCGCCTCACCGGCGCCGCGCGCGCCGGAGCGGTCCACCGGGAGCTGCCCCATGCCCTTGAAGAACGCGGCCGTCAGCCGCCCCTTGACGCCGGGCGTGGTGAAGTACTCGGCCTTCGCGATGAAGGTGACCTTGCGGTCGAGGACCGCGGGCAGGAAGAACGAGTCGGAGAACGACAGGTGGTTGCTCGCCAGGATGGCGGGGCCCTCGGCGGGAATGTTCTCCAGGCCTTCCACCCAGGGCCTGAAGGCGACCTTCAGCGGCCCTCCGATGGCGACCTTCATCGTGCCGTACAACAACCGAGTGCCTCCTGTGTATGTCGGTCAGACCTTAACCCGGGGCACTGTCAAAGGCTCCGACGGCCCTGGTCGGTGTCAGTGCGGTCGCGTACGGTGAAGCACACCTGGACTCGTTCACGCCCTTCTCATGAACAGGAGACCGAAGGTGCCGGTCCTCCCTGGAGCCGAGCCGTTCCGCCACGAGGGCGGGGAGACGGGGGTCCTCCTCTGTCACGGCTTCACCGGTTCCCCCCAGTCGCTGCGCCCCTGGGCGGAGTATCTGGCCGAGCGCGGTCTGACCGTCTCGCTGCCCCTGCTGCCCGGCCACGGCACCCGGTGGGAGGACATGCAGCTCACCGGCTGGCAGGACTGGTACGCCGAGGTGGACCGCGAGCTGCGCGCCCTGCGCGAGCGCTGCCCGCGGGTCTTCGTGGCGGGCCTGTCGATGGGCGCCACGCTGGCGCTCCGGCTGGCCGCCCGGCACGGGGACGCGGTCAGCGGTGTCGTGGTCGTCAATCCGGCGAACCGGATGCACGGCCTGGCCGCGCACTCCCTCCCGGTGGTCCGCCACCTCGTCCGCACGACGAGGGGCATCGCGAGCGACATCGCCAAGCAGGGCAGCACCGAGCTGGGGTACGACCGGGTGCCGCTGCACGCCGCGCACTCCCTGCGGACCTTCTTCCGGCTGGTCGACGGCGAGCTTCCGCAGGTCACCCAGCCGCTGCTGCTCCTGCGCAGCGCCCAGGACCACGTGGTGCCGGGGGCCGACTCCGCCCGGGTGCTGAGCCGCGTCTCGTCCACGGACGTACAGGAGATCGTGCTGGAACAGAGTTACCACGTCGCGACGTTGGACCACGAGGCGGACCGGATCTTCGAGGAGAGCTACGCGTTCATCGGCCGGCTCGCCCCCAGCAGCGCCAACGAAGGGACGGTCGCACGTGGCTGAGCACGACTCCGACCGCGAGGAGCGCGAGGAGCGCGAGCCCGAGGAGCAGAACGTCCCGTTCGACGAGGACGCCGCGTGGGCGGCCATCGTCGCCGGATACGGCGAGGAACCGCCCGACCCGCCGGGTGCCAAGCCCTTCAAGTCGGTCGAGGACCTGGCCCTGCTGGAGACCGAGACCAACGACAGCGGTCCCCGGGGGGCCGGGGACACCCTGGAGGCCACGGAGACCAGAGAGTCCAAGGAGGCCACGGCGTCCGAGGCGACGGGGTCCGGACCGAAGGAGCCCGGGCCGAAGGAGCCCGAGTCCGAGGGGCCCGGGGAGGAGAGGCCCGCGAAGCCGCTGGGCGGTTCCGTCTCCTTCGCGCCCGGCGTCGGCCCGCGGGACTACAGCTTGCCGGAGCCGGCCGACGGGGACGCCCAGGGCGCCCAGGACGACGAGGACGCCGAGGACGACGACGAGGGGCACTTCGTCCCGCCGGAGCCGCCACCGCTGCCCACCGGCGACACCACCGCGAAGTTCGCCTGGCTCGGGGTGCTCGGCGGGCCGGTGCTGCTCCTGCTGGCGGTCCTGCTCGGCTGGGAGATGACCTGGTGGCTGACCACGGTCAGCATCGGCGGCTTCCTGGGCGGCTTCGCCACGCTGGTGATGCGGATGCGCCCGGACGACGAGGACGACGACCCGGGACGCGGAGCCGTCGTATAGACCGTCGCCCGGGTCGGTCGTATGGACCGCCGCCCGGGTCGGCTCAGAGCGCCGGAATCCTGAGGGCGGCCAGCACCGGAAGGTGGTCCGTGGCCGCCCTCAGGTCGGTCTCCGTGACCCCGGGGTGGCCCAGCGGCACCCCGCACCCCAGCACCTCGACGCCCTTCGTCGCGAAGATCGCGTCGATGCGGCGGCGGGGTTCGGCGGGCCAGGTGTGTTCACTGCCCCAGGGGGCGGTGGCCCAGCAGTCCTGGAGGCTCTCGGCGAGCCGGGCGAAGGTGGGACCGCCGGGCGGCTCGTTCAGGTCGCCGCCCGCGACGGCGTGTTCCACGCCCATCCCGGCGAGCCGGTCCAGGAGCATGCCGCCCTGGGCGTACCGCTCGTCCTTCCGCAGCGAGAGGTGGCAGCTCAGCACGCCGACCCGGACGCCGCCGAACCGGACGACGGCGGTCGCGAAACCGCGTCGGTGCTGGCCGGGGGTGAGCGGCAGCAGCACGTCCTCGGCGCGTTCGACGGTGGCCCGGAGCGTGCACAGGAGCGCCGGTCCCGCGGCCGTGCCGCCCCCGGAGAGGACCACCTGGCCGGACGCAGCGGCGAGCCGGGCCAGCTTCTTGCGCCAGCGGAAGAAACGGGGGGCTTCCTGGACCAGGACCAGGTCGGGCTCGCAGGCGGTGATGACCCGGGCGAGGGCGTCGGTGTCGTCGCGCATCGAGCGGATGTTGTAGCTGAGGACGCGGAGGACGGCCGAACCGTCTGGCTCGGTACGGGAGTTGGGGAGCGGCGTCATGTGGATCAATGTACGCCGACGGCACGGGGGCAATTGTCCGTTTGCGGCTGCGCGTGCGAGTGCGTCGTGGTCGCGCGCGCCGTTCCCCGCGCCCTTTCGGGCGCGGGGAACCCGCGTATCTCGCGAAGGTGCCGTTACATGACCGGGTCGGGCTCGCGGGCCAGGTCGGCCGCGCCGACCAGGCCCGCCTTGTTGCCCAGCTGGGCGGCGATGACATCCGCCACCGGGCGCCAGTTCCCGCCGACCAGCCACCGCTTGTACGACTTGCGGATCGGGTCGAGGACCAGTTCGCCCTCGTCCGAGAGGCCGCCACCGACGATGAAGGCGGACGGGTCGAACAGGGAGGCCAGGTCCGCGAGGCCGGCGCCGGCCCAGCGGGCGAGCTCGCGGTAGGAGTCGACGGCGACCGGGTCGCCCTGGCGGGCGGCCATGGAGATGTGCTTGCCCTCGATGCCGTCGGGGGTGCCGTCGCCCAGGCCGAGGAGCGTCTCCGCGTTCTCGGGGGTGGCGTTGGCGCGCTGCTTGGCGTACCGGACGAGGGCGCGCCCGGAGGCGTACTGCTCCCAGCAGCCCTGTGAGCCGCAGCCGCACAGCAGCCCGTCCGGCACCATGCGGATGTGGCCGAACTCGGCGGCCACGCCGAAGTGGCCGCGGCGCAGCTTGTTGCCGATGATGATGCCGCCGCCGAGGCCGGTGCCGAGCGTGATGCAGATGACGTTGCGGTGGCCCTTGCCGCCGCCGAAGCGGTACTCGCCCCACGCGGCGGCGTTGGCGTCGTTCTCCACGACCACCGGGAGGCCCACGCGGGCCTGGACCTTCTCCTTGAGCGGCTCCTGGCGCCAGTCGATGTTCGGCGCGAAGTAGACCGTGGAGCGCTGACGGTCGACGTATCCGGCGGCACCGATGCCCACGCCGACGATCTCGTGCCCGGCGCGCGCGCCCTCCACCGCCGAGGCGATGGCGTCCACGATGCCCTCCGGCGTGCCCGGGGTCGGCACCTTGTGGGTCGAGAGGATGTTGCCTTCCTCATCGACCACACCGGCCGCGATCTTCGTGCCGCCGATATCGACGCCGATGGTGAGTCCCATGAATCCCTCAGTTTCGGTCGAGCCCCGCTACGGCCAACCGTACCCGAGGGGGCCGTCAGTCCACGTCGATGCGTTCCCCCGGGCCGGGCTCGTCGCCCTTGTCGTCGGGGCGTTCGTCCAGGTCACGCAGGTCCTTCTCCCGGCTGGTCCAGCGTCGCTCCTGCGCCTGGACGGCCGACCGGTACGCGGCCAGCAGCTCGTTGCCCGCGGCGGCCAGATGGTCGAAGATGTCCGGATTGCGCTCGATCACCGGTTCGACGGCGGCCTTGGCCTGCTGGACGACCTGCTTCACCACCTGCTGGGCGGCCGGCCCGGCGACCGCCCCGAGCAGCGGGGACTGGAAACCGGACAGCCTGTCCGCGACGGTGTCGACGAGCCTGCGCAGTTCCTCGGCCGCCGAGCCCGGCGGCGAGCCCTGCTCGGTGCGGCGGCGGGCCTTCTCCGCCGCGAGGTCCTCGGCGCACGCCGTCGCCCAGGCGTCGGCGTCGGTCGCCCGCACCTCGTCGCCGGCCTCCTGCTCGCCGGCCTCGGACGGAGGGAGCTCTTCGCTCATGACGGACTCCTGACTACGGTTCGTCCCTACGACGTTACCCGAACGGGCGCACCGGGTTCATCGTGTCCGCGGCCAGAGATCCGGGTCCGGCGCGAACCGGACGCGCAGTTCGTCCTCGCGCAAGGCGGCGCCCGCGACGGTGCAGCGGCGCAGGGCGGACGGCAGCGGGACGATCCGGCGGAACCGGCCGGCGCCGACGACGAGTTCGTCGCCGCGCCGGACGAGGTCCAGTTCGTCCCGCAGGGCGCCGGGCAGCGGGATGTGCCAGACCAGCACCCCGTCCTCGGCGAGCCGGTCGGTGACGGGCCACTCGACGGTGGAGGTGGTGCCGTCGACCGCGGGGACGGCCAGCGCGGTGAGGTCGTCGGTGCCGCGCGGGTCGTGGCCGAGATGAGCGACGGTCCGCACGTCGTACGACCCCCGCCACTCGTCCAGGGTCTTGCGCTGCTGCGCGATCAGGCCGGCCGACCAGGTGTCCCGCGCGGCCTCGGGCAGGATCCGGCTGGCGACCAGCACGTCGGGGCGCAGGCCGCGCAGGGCGAGGGCGAGGCCGGCCTCGCGGACCGCGTCGGCGCCGGCCGGACCGGGTGCGGCGACCAGCCGTACGACGGTGTCGCGGTCGGCGAGGACCGCCTCGACGGCCGCGAGCTCCACGTCCCAGCGGGCGGCGGTCTCGTACAGCCACTCCGCGGGCATGGGCACGCCGGCCAGCCGGCCGAGGACGGGACGCAGGGCGCGGGCCGCCTGCCGCTCGGGCGGGAGCAGC
This sequence comes from Streptomyces sp. NPDC003011, assembly GCF_053591515.1. Lineage (NCBI taxonomy): Bacteria > Bacillati > Actinomycetota > Actinomycetes > Kitasatosporales > Streptomycetaceae > Streptomyces > Streptomyces sp. NPDC003011. The sequence goes on along the minus strand of NZ_JBSFTY010000002.1, from coordinate 64,727 downwards.
CGGCGCAGGTAGCGGCGCAGTTCCTCCGGGAGGGTGAGGAGGGCGAGCGCGTGCGGGCTGGGCGGAAGGTCGACGACGACGAGGTCGTGGGACTCGGCGAGGGCGGCGTCGCGCAGGGCGCGGAGCAGCGAGAGTTCCTCGGCGCCGGGCAGGGGGGTGACCTCTTCGGGGTCCAGTCGGGAGGCGCCGAGCAGGTCGAGGGCGGCGGTGGCGCGGGACTGGAACGCGGTCAGGTCGTCCCGGAAGCGGGCGGCCGCGTCCGGGCGCCAGGCCGTGAGGTGGGGCGCGACCTGCCGGGGAGCCGGGCCCGTCGCCGTACCCAGGGCCGCGCCGAGCGTGTCGGTGCGGTCGGCACCGAGGACGAGGGTGCGGGTGCCCGCGCGGGCGGCGGCGAGTGCGGTGGCGGCGGCGACGGTGGTACGACCGCTGCCGCCGGGGCCCGTGATCAGGATGGTGCGCATGGGGGTGAACCGTAACCGAGGCGGGGGCACCGACGCGTACTGCCGGACACCGGGCGCAGCGGGCCCCTGCTTCCGTCCCTGCTTCTGCCGTCCCTGCTTCTTCTGTCCCCGCTCCGGTCCCTACTTCTCTCCGGACTCGACGCGCTTCTTCAGTCCCGCCAGGGCCCGGTCGATGATGACCTTCTCCGCCTTGCGCTTGATCATGCCGAGCATCGGGATCTTGACGTCGACCGTGAGCCGGTAGGTGACCTCGGTCGCTCCCGCGCCCGCCGGCCTGAGGAGGTAGGAACCGTCGAGCGAGCGCAGCATCTGGGACTTGACCAGGGTCCAGGAGACCTCGTGGGCGCCGGTCCAGGTGTAGGCGAGGACCTGGTCGTCCTTGATCGCCCCGGCGTCCATGACCAGCCGGACCTGCTCGGCGCGCCCCTGGCCGTCCGTCGCCAGGACCTCCGCCTCCTTCACCTCGCCGGTCCAGTCCGGGTAGCGGGCGAAGTCGGCGATCACCCCCATGACCTCGGCCGGTGCCGCCTCGATCGTGATGCTCGAACTGGTGTGTTCCGCCATCGCCGTGGCTCCTCCAGAAGCGGGCCGGTACTCAGGTCCCGTGCGCAGGCCGGCCTGCGCAGGTGTGTGCAGGTGTGTGCAGCGTGAAGGCTACCGCGCGCCCGACCAGCCGAGTTCACCGCCGTCCGGCCACCGCCGGGAAACACTCACCATTCCAGCGCCCAGGGCTTCCCGCTGCCGGCGAAGTGCCCCACGTTCACGCATTCGGTCGACCCGATCCGCATCCGCCGCACCAGCGGCTGGTGGACGTGGCCGAAGAGCGCGTACCGGGGCCGGGTCCGGCGAACGGCCTCCAGCAGCGCCCGGCTGCCCCGCTCGAAGCGGCGCGCCACGGTGTCGTAGACCAGCTCGGGCACCTCCGGCGGGATGTGCGTGCACAGCACGTCGACCTCGCCCACCGCCTCGATCTTCGCCGCGTACTCCTCGTCGCTGATCTCGTACGGCGTCCGCATCGGCGTCCGCAGTCCGCCGCCGACGAAGCCGAAGACCCGGCCGCCGATCTCCGCCCGCTGCCCGTCGAGCACGGTCGTGCCGGGACCGGCGTACTCCGGCCAGAGCGCGGGGATGTCGACGTTGCCGTAGGTGGCGTACGTCGGGGTGGGGAACGCCGCGAACAGCTCGGCGTACTGCTTGCGCACCGCCTTCTCGATCACCTTCGCCCGGTCGCCGCCGATCCCCGCCCACAGCTGGGTCCCGAACGCGCGGGCCTCCTCGAAACGGCGGGCGGTGCGCAGTGCGACGATGCGGTGGGCGTTCTCGGCCCCGAAGAGGTCGGGGAAGATCCCCCGCGAGTGATCGGCGTAGTCGAGGAAGAGGACGAGGTCGCCCAGGCAGATCAGGGCGTCCGCGCCCTCGCCGGCTCTGGCCAGGTCACGGGCGTTGCCGTGCACGTCGCTGACCACATGTACGCGGGTCCTGCCGTCACCGGCCGGTGTGGGTGCCATGACGATCAAGCGTAGGGGTGTGCGGCATACGTGAACAGTGGCGGCCGGACTTGCGGTTACTGGCCAGTCACTTAGCCCGTGGACTACTGTGCGCGAAGAAAGTCCCATCCGTGTGACGCAGCGAACATCTCGCCGGACCCCCCTGTCGAAGAACCCATACCGGCGGGTAACGTCCGGGCAGTCCAGTCGTGCTCAGGATTCAACCACCGGGTCCGAGGCCCGGGGGTGAAGCCCTTGAGCACCTGCCCGAGCCGTGGACCGACCGTCGCATCACACCACGTCGTGGCGCCGGCGCCCTATGAGGAGCAGCAGTCTTGCGCGAGTTCAGCCTTCCGGCTTTGTACGAGGTCCCTGCGGACGGCAACCTCACCGACATCGTCCGCAGAAACGCCGCGCAGCACCCGGACGTCGCCGTCATCGCCCGCAAGGTGGGCGGTGCCTGGCAGGACGTGACGGCCACCGCGTTCCTGGCCGAGGTGCAGGCCGCCGCGAAGGGCCTCATCGCCTCCGGTGTGCAGCCGGGCGACCGGGTCGGCCTGATGTCCCGCACCCGCTACGAGTGGACCCTGCTGGACTTCGCGATCTGGTGCGCGGGCGCGGTCACCGTGCCGGTGTACGAGACCAGTTCGGCCGAGCAGGTCCAGTGGATCCTCGGCGACTCGGGCGCCACCGCCTGCGTCGTCGAACTGGACGGCCACGCGGCGGCCGTCGAGTCGGTGCGCGACGGTCTGCCCGCCCTCAAGCACGTCTGGCAGATCGAGGCCGGCGGGGTGGAGGAGCTGGGGCGCCTGGGGCAGGACGTCACCGACGAGGCCCTGGAGGAGCGCGGTTCGCTCGCCAAGGCCGACGACCCGGCGACCATCGTGTACACCAGCGGCACCACCGGGCGCCCCAAGGGCTGTGTGCTCACCCACCGCAGCTTCTTCGCCGAGTGCGGCAACGTCGTCGAACGGCTGCGGCCGCTGTTCCGCACCGGCGAGTGTTCCGTGCTGCTCTTCCTGCCGCTCGCGCACGTCTTCGGCCGCCTCGTCCAGGTCGCGCCGATGATGGCGCCGATCAAGCTGGGCACCGTCCCGGACATCAAGAACCTCACCGACGAGCTGGCCTCGTTCCGGCCGACGCTGATCCTGGGCGTGCCGCGCGTCTTCGAGAAGGTCTACAACTCGGCGCGGGCCAAGGCCCAGGCGGACGGCAAGGGCAGGATCTTCGACAAGGCCGCGGACACCGCGATCGCGTACAGCAAGGCGCTGGACACCCCGTCGGGCCCGTCCCTGGGCCTGCGGATCAAACACCGGACCTTCGACAAACTCGTCTACAGCAAGCTGCGCGCGGTGCTCGGCGGCAAGGGCGAGTACGCCATCTCCGGCGGCGCCCCGCTGGGCGAGCGCCTGGGGCACTTCTTCCGCGGTATCGGCTTCACCGTCCTGGAGGGCTACGGCCTGACCGAGTCGTGCGCCGCGACCGCCTTCAACCCCTGGGACCGGCAGAAGATCGGCACGGTCGGCCAGCCGCTGCCCGGCTCGGTCGTGCGGATCGCGGACGACGGCGAGGTGCTGCTGCACGGCGAGCACCTGTTCACGGGGTACTGGAACAACGAGGCCGCGACCGCCGAGGCGCTGGCCGACGGCTGGTTCCACACCGGTGACATCGGCACCCTCGACGAGGACGGCTACCTCCGGATCACCGGCCGCAAGAAGGAGATCATCGTCACCGCGGGCGGCAAGAACGTGGCCCCGGCCGTGATCGAGGACCGGATCCGGGCGCACGCGCTGGTCGCGGAGTGCATGGTGGTCGGCGACGGGCGGCCGTTCGTGGGCGCGCTGGTCACCGTCGACGAGGAGTTCCTCGGCCGCTGGGCCGCCGAGCACGGCAAGCCGGCGGGCTCCACCGCGGCGTCGCTGCGCGATGACGCGGACCTGAACGCGGCGATCCAGGCCGCGGTCGACGACGGCAACGCCGCGGTGTCGAAGGCGGAATCGGTGCGGAAGTTCCGCATTCTCCCCTCCCAATTCACGGAGGACTCGGGCCACCTCACGCCGTCCCTGAAGCTGAAGCGCAACGTGGTCGCGAAGGACTACGCGGCCGAGATCGAGGCCATCTACCAGAAGTAGAGCGGCCCCTGACGGTGCGTCATGGCGCGGTGTCCTCGACGAGGACCCGCGCCATCGTGCGTTCGGCGAGCGCGGTGATCGTCACGAACGGGTTCACCCCGATCGAGCCCGGCACGAGCGAGCCGTCGGTGACGTACAGCTTCGGATACCCCTTCACCCGGCCGTAGTCGTCGGTCGCCTTCCCCAGTACGCAGCCGCCGAGCGGGTGGTACGTGAAGTCGTCGGCGAAGACCTTGTCGGCCGCGCCGAACAGGTCGTACCGGTAGATGGTCGAGTTCGCCGCGTTGATCCGGTCGAACAGCTTCTTGGCCATGCCCACCGACACCGCGCTGTGGGCGGCGGTCCAGCCGAGCTTCACCGTGCGGGTGGAGGCGTCGTACGAGAACGACGCCCGCCGCGGGTTCTTGGTGATCGCCAGATACAGACTGACCCAGTGCTCCAGGCCGGTCGGCAGCGGGGCGATCTCGGCGAAGACGGGGTTGGCGGTGTTGGCCCAGTCGTCGATGCCCAGGACGGGCATGGTGGACTGGTCGGCGCCGACCGTGTCCCACAGGTGGTTGGCGCGGCCCAGCATCACGTTCCCGTTGGTCCCCCAGCCCGCCCCGACGCTCGCGTTCAGCGCCGGGAGGGTGCCCGTCTCCCGGGCGCGGACGAGGAGTTCGGTGGTGCCGAGGCTGCCGCCGCCGAGGAAGAGATACCCGCAGCCGTACTGCTTGGTCTCCACGACCCGGCCGGTGAGGTCGATCCGGTCGGCGGTCAGGACGTACGTGCCGTCGGCGGCCCGGCTGACCGCCGTGACCTTCTCCAGGGTGTGGATCGTGACGTTCCCGGTGCCGAGCGCGGAGGCGAGATACGTCTTGTCGAGGCTGCGCTTGCCGTGGTTGTTGCCGTAGATGACCTCGCCGCCGAGCGCGGACTTCGCGGCCGTACCGGCCGCCTCGCGCTCCATGTGGCCGAAGTCGTAGACGTTCGGCACGAAGGTGGTCCGCAGGCCGGCCTTCTGGGCGTGGGCCCGGGAGATCCGGGCGAACCGGTACCACGCGGTCGACTCGAACCAGGCCGGGTCGACGGTGTTGACGCCGAGCACGGACCGGGCCCGCGGGAAGTACGTGCCGTACATCTCGTCGGCGTCCACGGCGGGGAACTGCTCGGCGAAGTACGCCTTCGGCGGCGTCACCGCCATCCCCCCGTTGACCAGGGAGCCGCCGCCGACGCCCCGGCCGACGTACACGGACATGTGGTCGAAGTGCACGCGGTCCAGGACTCCGGGATACCGGCCGATGTCCCGGTTGACGACGTCCAGCCACAGGAAGGTGGCCAGCGGCGCCTCGGTGCGGGCGCGGAACCACATGGACCGCTCGTCCGGGGCGGCGGTGGAGCAGAAGACCTGGCCGTCGGAGCCGGGGGTGTTCCACAGGCGGCCCATCTCGATCATGAGAGTGCGGATGCCGGCCTGGCCGAGGCGGAGGGCGGCGACGGCGGCGCCGTAGCCGGAACCGACGACGATGGCGGGGGCGGTTTCGACGGCGGCCGGTTCGACGGCCGTGGCCGACTGGAGGCCGATCCGGGTGAAACCGGCCGCGGCGGCCGTCTGGAGGGCGGCCATACCGAGGATTCTGCGTCTGGTCAGCTGACGCTGTATCAGTTTTGCTGTCATGCGCGCAGCATCGGCGGATTATCTCCCTCCGCCTAGGGCACGGAGCGAAAAGACTCCGCTACAGCAGCGTCTTCGCCTTCTCCGCCAGCAGGTCCCACCGCCACTTCTCCTCCACCCACGCACGCCCCCGCTCCCCCATCCGGCGGCGCAGCGCGGCGTCCCCGAGGAGGACGACGATCCGCTCGGCGCTCTCCTCCACCGAGCCCCCGCGCACCACCCAGCCGGTCTCGCCGTCCAGCACCGCGTCCGGGGCGCCGCCCGAGTCACCGGCGACGACGGGCAGCCCGGTCGCCGACGCCTCCAGGTACACGATCCCGAGCCCCTCGACGTCGAGTCCGCCCCGACGGGTCCGGCACGGCATCGCGAACACGTCCCCGGCGCCGTAGTGGGCGGGCAGCTCGGACCAGGGCACCGAGCCGGTGAAGCGGACGGAACCGGTGACCCGGGTCTCGTGCGCCAGCCTGCGCAGCTCCTTCTCGTACGGCCCGCCGCCCACGATCAGCAGGACGGCGTCCGGCTCGGCCGCCAGGATCCGGGGCATGGCCAGGATCAGCGTGTCCTGCCCCTTGCGCGGGACCAGCCGTGACACGCACACGATCACGGGACGCTCGGTCAGCCCGAGCCGCGCCCGGACCACGTCGCCTCCGGACCCGGGGTGAAAGGTCTTCTCGTCGACCCCCGGCGGCAGCTGCGTCATCCGCCCGGCCGCCTCCGGCGTCAGCGCGGCGGCGATCCGCGCGCGGGTGTACTCGCCGAGGTAGGTGATCGTGTCGGTGGACTCCCCGATCCGCCGCAGCAGCTGCCGCGCGGCGGGCAGTTGCGCCCATCCGGCCTCGTGCCCGTGGGTGGTGGCCACCAGCCGCTCGGCGCCCGCCCTCCGCAGCGCCGGCGCCATCAGCCCGAGCGGCGCCGCCGCCCCGAACCACACCGACGTGCACCCGTGCTCCCGCAGCAGCCCGACGGCCCGCCGGGTCGCCGCGGGCGTCGGCAGCAGCATCGTCGTGGAGTCCCGTACGACGGTGAAGGGCTGCTCGGCGTCGAACGCGGCGGTCGCCTCGGCGCCCTCCCGGCCGCGCTTCCAGGTGGAGGCGTAGACGACCAGCCGGTCCGGGTCGAACCGCAGTGCCATGTTGTGCAGGAAGGCCTGGATCCCGCCCGGCCGGGGCGGGAAGTCGTTCGTCACGATCAGGGTCTTGTGCATCGCCGCCGACCCTACCGAACCGCCTGCTCACAGCGGCCCCCCGGCCGCGTGTGTGGCACGCTCACAGGAGGGCGGTACATCATGTTCCCCTCAAGACGGAAATCGAACGGCAGGGGTTCACGTGGAGACGACGGGCGCGAGGCGGTCACTGACGTGCCTGCTGCTCACCTGGGGCGTGACCAGGCTGCTGCTGCTGCTCTTCGTGTTCAAGGTGTACGTCTTCCCCGGCCCGGACGTCACCAGTGACGTGTCCGTCATCTACCAGGGCTGGTACGACGTGCTGCGCACCGGCACCTTCCCGCTGGACGACGTCACCTGGCAGTACCCGCCCGCCGCCGCCCTCGCCATCCTCTCCCCCGCGCTGCTGCCCGGCCTGGACTACGCGTCGGCGTTCTTCGTCCTGGCGTTCCTCGCCGACCTGGCCGCCCTCGCCCTGCTGGTGTACGCGGGCCGGCGCCCGGGCAAGCGGCTGCGCGGCGCCTGGGTGTGGGCGGCGGGCGTCCCGCTGCTCGGCCCGACCGTGTACGCCCGCTACGACGTGATGGTCACCGCGGTCGCGGTCGCCGCCCTGCTCGCCGGGTCCCGGCACCCCCGGCTGATGGGCGCCCTCGCGGGCTTCGGGGCGATGCTGAAGGTCTGGCCGGCGCTGCTGCTCCTGGGCGTCCGCGGGCGCCGCGGCTGGGCCGCGGCGGCGGTGACCGGCTCCGCCCTGGCCGCGCTGTTCGCGGTCACCATGCCCGGCGCCTTCGCCTTCCTGACCTTCCAGCGGGACCGGGGCACCGAGGTGGAGTCGCTCGGCGCCCTGGTCTTCCACGTGGCCCGGCACCACGGCTGGAGCGGGGAGGTGCTGCTGAACTACGGCTCGGTCGAGTTCCTCGGCCCGTGGGTGGACATCGTGAGCACGGCCGCGCTCGCGCTGACCGGCATGGCCTTCGGCTGGCTGCTGCTGTGGCGGCTGCTGGCGACCCGGTTCGAGGCGCACACCACGGCCGACGCCGCGTTCGTGGCGGTGCTGATGTTCACCACCACCAGCCGGGTGATCAGCCCGCAGTACCTGGTGTGGCTGGTCGGTCTCGCGGCGGTCTGTCTGTGCTTCCGGACGAGCCGGATGGGGGTGCCGGCGGGCCTGGTGCTGGTGGCCTGCTTCGTGACGGTGCTGGAGTTCCCCCTCTGGTTCGGTGACGTCGTCGGGAGCACCCCGCTCGGCATCACCCTCCTCGCGGTCCGCAACGGCCTGCTGGTGCTCGCGAGCGTCCTCGCCGCCCGTGTCCTGTGGCGCGCCACCGTCCCGAGGCCGGAGCCGGTCCGGGTGCCCGGTCAGGCGGCCCGCGCCAAGGAGGCGTCAGCCTCCTCCTGAGCCGGGGCCCGCCGGAGCAGCACCGGCACGATCCCGCACCGCGCCGCCATGGCCGGCGCCGGCGTCAGGCACACGCCCGGCAGCCCAAGGCCCGTACGGGCGTACGGGAGCGGCAGCCGCACCGCCGCGGGTCCTGCTGCCGGAGCGGCTGCGGCCCCTCCGGCGGACCGAGATCACGGTCCAGGTGCGCGCGCTCCAGCCGACGGCCCGGCACCGCGGCCCGCTCCCGGCGGTCCGGCGGGTACGGCGCGAAGGGCCCGGGCCACCGGCGCGGCGGAACGGGGCGTGGGCTCGGGGGCTGCGCCCTGCTCGATCAGCCCAGCTGGTCGAGCAGATACGCCCGCCACCGCGCGGTGAACTGGGCCGGTGTCGTGCCGAGCACCCGCCGCATCGCGTCCTCGGCCGCCCCGTCCCGGCGTTGATGCGTCCCCACGGCCCGGTAGAACGCGCCCAGCCGCGCCTCGCCCCACCGCTCGGCGATCAGCCGGCAGGCCAGCCAGCCGCTCTCGTACGCCCGCGCCAGCCCGGCCGCGTCCCCGCTGAACCCGAAGTCCTCGTCCGTCGGCAGGGCGGCCGGGACCCTGCCCACGGACACGGCCTCCGCCAGCTCCGGCGCGGCCTGCCGGGGCGTGCGCCCGCTGCCCCGGTAGCCGACCCAGTCGGCGTACCCCTCGGACAGCCACAGCGGCGTCGCGGGGGTCGTGTCGGCGCGGGTGGCGACATGGGTGGCCTCGTGGGTGAGGACGACCTGCTTGCCGAGCGCGCCGAGGACGCCGTACGCGTCGGGGTTGACGATGATCCGGTCCGCGGGCGCCTGCGCCCGGGCGCCGGTCTCGCCGGTGGTCACCGCGGCGATCCCGCGGTACGCGGAGGCGGGCGAGCCGAGCAGTCCCGCCATCCCCTCCACCGAGTCCGGTACGAGCACCACGACGTGCCGGGACCAGTCCGTGCCCCACGCGTCCGACACGGCGGGCACCGCGCGGTCCGCCAGGTCCGCGTAGGAGTACAGCGTCTCGCCGGTCTGCCCGACCCCGAGGACCAGGCTGCGCGCGCCGCGGACGACGGTCACCTCGCCCTGGTCCCACAGCTGCTGCGCGGCCTTCTCGGCGGGCTGCTCGGCGTCCACGTACCACCGCCCGCCCGCGTCCAGGGACAGCTTCAGCGTGCGGCCGACGGTGACGGGGGCCCGGTCGTAGCCCTGGACGCGGTAGTCGAGTTCGACGTCGGCGGTGGCCGTGCCGCCGGTGCGGTGCAGGGCGGTGACGCGGTAGGACCAGGCGGCGAGCGGGACCGCCCTCAGGTTCTCGAACCAGCTCAGCGCGCCGGTCCGCACGAACGCCGCCTCGTCCCGGTCCATGACCGCGCCGGCCCGCCGGTCCAGGACCCGCTGCACCTCGGCCTTCGCGCTGTCGGTGGCGGACGTGCCGCCGCAGCCCACCAGGGCCACGAGCAGCAGCACGCACAGCGCCACGACTCCGCGCCCCGACGCCCGCCCTCGACCTGCCACCTTCCGATCGTACGGGGGCGCGGGGCGCGCGGTCAGACCCGTGTGACGGTCGCGCCCGGGATCATGTGCACCGGGTCGTAGCGCACGGGGGCGCCGGGGTACGGCGCGTGGATCACCTGGCCGTTGCCCATGTACATCGCGACATGGCTGGCGTCGGACCGGTAGGTGACCAGGTCACCGGGCTGGGCCTGGGAGAGCGGCACCTGCCGGCCGGCGAAGCGCTGCGCCTGCGAGGTGCGCGGCAGGCCGACGCCGGCCTGCGCGTACGACCACTGCATCAGGCCCGAACAGTCGAAGCCGGCGGGCCCGTTGGCGCCCCACACGTACGGCTTGCCGAGCGCGGAACGGGCCGCGGCGATGGCGGCCGCCGCCCGCGCCGAGGGCGCCGAGGCGTCCCCCAGGTCGGGCATGTCGGCGCGGCCGGAGCGCGAGGCCCGGTCGTAGGCGTCCCGCTCGTCGGACGGCAGGGAGTTGAGCAGTTGCCGGGCCGCGGCGAGCTTCTTCTCCACGGTCCGCTTGTGGGCGGCGACGGCCTTGCGGCTCTTCTCCAGCTCGCCGAGCTTGCGGGCGGCCTCCGAGCGCTCCTGGGAGAGCTCGCGCATCGCCGTCTGGAGGTCCTTGAGCTCCCCGGCCTGGTGGACGCTGATCCGGTCGAGGACGGCGGCCTTGTCGAGGTAGTCGTCCGGGTCGTCGGAGAACAGCAGCGCGAGGGAGGGATCGAGGCCGCCGGAGCGGTACTGCGCCCCGGCCAGCGAACCGAGCGTCTCCCGCATGGAGTTGATGCGCTCCTGCTGCCGGGCGATGCGCTCCTGGGCGCCGCTGACGTCCTTGCGCAGCGCGTCGGCGCGCTCGTCGGCCTTGTTGTAGGCCTCGGTCGCCTTCTCGGCCTCCTCGTAGAGACGGTCCACCTCGGCACGGGTGTCGTCGTGCGGTGCGGCGACGGCCGACATGGCGGGTACCAGCCCGAAGGCCGCGGCCGCGGCTGACATGACGCAGAGCGCTGCACTGGCGCCCCGGTCGAACCCGGACGGTGCAAGGCGGCGATGGGACCCCACGGGAAGCCGCACTCCTTCCGCTGGCGGACAAGGAAACGCGGCAGACAGTAGCCCCGTCGAGGGGGCCCCACCAACGACCTTGGCGGGCACACAACGTGACGCCCCGCCTATGACCAGGTCATGGGCGGGGCGCGGGGTCAGTTCACGTCGTCGTGATTCGCCCGTTCGGGCGGTGCGGCGTGGCGATCCAGGGATCGTCGGGTCAGACGCGGACGCCCCACATGAACGGCCCGCCGATGGTGTCCATCGACTCGTAGCGGACCACCGTGCCGCTGCGCGGCGCGTGGATGATCTGGCCGTTGCCGGCGTACAGGCCGACGTGGTGCAGGTCGTTGAAGAAGAACACGAGGTCGCCGACCTGCAGGTCGCTGACCGAGGTGATCCGGGTGCCGTACTGGGACTGCGCCTCCGAGGTGCGCGGGATGCCGACGCCGGCCTGGGCGTAGGCCCACGAGGTCAGGCCCGAGCAGTCGTAGGAGGACGGGCCGGTGGCGCCGTAGACGTAGGGCGAGCCGAGCTTGCTCTGGGCGGCGGAGAAGGCGGCCGCGGCCCGGCCGGAGGCGGGGACGCTCTTGCCGAGTTCCACACGCTCGCTCGACGAGCGGCTGGCGCGGTCCTCCTCGGCGGCGAGCGCGGCCTTCTCGGCGGCCGTCAGCGAGTTGAGCAGCTTCTGCGCCTCGGCGAGCTTGCTCTGGACTTCCTTCTTCTTCTTGCCCAGCTCGGTGCGGGTGGACGCGAGGTCCGTGAGCTTCTCGGAGGCCTCGGAGCGGTCCTGGGACAGCTCCCGCTGCTTCTCCTGGATCTTCTTCAGCGCGTCGACCTGCTGAGCGCTCAGCTGGTCCATGGCGGACGCCTTGTCCAGGTAGTCGTCCGGGTCGGAGGACAGGAACAGCTGGACGGAGGAGTCGATGCTGCCCGTGCGGTACTGGGCGGCGGCCGCCAGGCCTATGGAGTCGCGCAGCTCGTTCAGCTCTTCCTGGCCGCGGGCGACGTCGTCCTGGATGGTGGAGATCTCCTTCTGGAGCTTCTCCTGCTTCTCCTTGGCCCCGTTGTACTTCTCGGTGGCCTGCTCCGCCTCTTCGTAGAGCTTGTCGACCTTGGCCTTGACCTCGTCCTTGCTCGGCTTCTCGCTCGGCGCGGCGTTCGCGGCCTGCGAGCTGAGGGCGACCGCGGCGGCTGCCGCGGTGGTCAGCACGGTCACACGTGCACGGCTCGGTTGCTTGGGTCGACGGTGGGACGCCACGGAGGTGAACTCCAATTCTCTTGAGTGATCACCCGCTCGGAGGTTCGAGCCCAGACCCTAGTGACCCTCTCGTGATCAGTTCAAATCCTCACGAGAAAAATCTCGTCACACCCTGCATTCTTTGCACTTGACTCACATGCAGTGAGACACGTTCGACGCTGGGTTGCGTGACGACTCCGTCAATTCGGTCATTGCGTACGGACGTTGACCTTCAGGACAGTCGCTTGAGAAGTACCACGGACGCGACGGGCCGCGCCCCCGCCCGGGCCACCCCGTCGGCCACCTCGCGGTCGGTCGAGGCGACGATGACCGGCCGGCCCGGCGGCTCCGCACGCACCAGCTGGCGGATCAACTCGTCGGCGGTGACGCCCGGTTTGGAGAACAGCACCCGCACCCCGCGCGGCGGCGCCAGCAGCACCGGCGCGGCCAGCTCGGCCCCGTCGAAGACACACGTCACCTCGGCCCCGGTCTGCGCGGCGAGCTGCGACAGCTGCCCGAGAAGCCGCAACCGCTGCTTCTCCAGCGGCATCTGCGGATAGCCGGTCTTGGTGACGTTGTAGCCGTCGACGACCAGATGGGCCTGCGGCAGCGCGAGGAGCTGGTCGAGGATCGCGGGGTCGTTCTCGGACAGGGCCCGCGCGGCGATGTCCTTCGGGGTCATCCGTCCCGGTTCGACCGCGTCCACGGTCTCGGCCGGCCGCACCGACACGGGCGGCAGCGCGAGTTCCCGGCGCAGCCCCTGGGTCGCGTCCAGCAGGGTGTCCAGGAGCAGCCGTACGCGCATGTCCTCGACGCTGCGCCCCTCGCGGGCCGCCCTGCGGGTGGCCTCCAGGGCGGCCTCCGCCTCCCCGAGCCGGGTCTTCAGCCGCCGCGTCTCGCTCTCGGCGGCGGACACCTGCGCCTGCCCCTCGGCGCGCAGCGTGTCCATCTCGCCGTGCAGCTTGCGCAGGGCGGCCTCGCCGCGCTTGACGTCACTGAGGGCGGCGCGCAGCTTGCGGTGCAGGGACTCGGCTTCCTTCTTGGCCGCATCCAGCTCGGCGCGCAGCCGCTCGGTCTCGGTCCGGGTGTGCTCACGGGCCCGGTCGAGTTCCTCGCGCAGCCGCTCCAGCTCGGCCCGGCTCTCCTCGTCGACCCGCTCGGCGACGGCCCGCTGGGCCTCCTCGCCGGCCGCGGTCACGAGCTTCACCCAGCCGGCCGGCCGCAGTACATAGGCCGCGGCCGCCACGTCGAGCGGGTCCGCGGCCGGGGGCGGCGAGCCGGAGTCGAGAGCGCCGGAGAGCTCCGGCTGCGCCTCTCTGAACTTCTCCCCGATGCGCTGGCGGAACAGCGGATCGGTCTCCAGCGCCGCGGCCATGGCGTTGCCGGCGAACTTGGCCCGCCGGTTCGGCGCGAACCGGGCGTACTGCCGCAGCTGGGCGGGCAGCTCGCCGACGGTCAGCCCGCCGAAGCCGTCGGAGACGATCTGTACGACTCTGCGGCGCACGCCGTCGGGCAGCGGACGGTCGAGCACCTCAGCGGCGCCGTCGCCCGGCCCCCCGCCTGCGGTCTCCACCATCCTCACCCCAATGCTGTGCGGGGCCCGCTCCGGTCAGGAGCCGGCGCCCGGCCGATCCACGAGTTCCACCTGGTCCACGGCGTTGCACCAGCGGCAGCGCACCGACTCGATGGTCTCACTGACCACCTCGCGCTCCTCGACCTTCGGCTCTCCGGCCAGGTCGAGGTGGACGTACTCGACGACCTTCGACGAGCGGGTCACGTCGAAACGGGTGAGGTTGCCGCACAGGGCGCAGCGCCACCGGGTCGTGGCGGTCGGCAGGGGAACCGTCATCGTGGCTGTTCGTTCCTTACTGGTGTCGGTGACGCTCCGGGCTCCCCGGTGCGTGTGGCTCGTTACCCTACGGCCTGGCGGACCGTCGCCGCTCGGGCGCCCGCGGCGGCGAGGCACTCTGTCCCGTCGCGTCCCGTTACGTCATGCTCTGTGTTCATGATCCGCGACTGGAGCGAGACGGCCGTCAGGGTGAGCAGGTCGGTCCGGAGATCACCGGCGCCGGTGACGTACGGGCTGATCGCCGTGTGCTCCCTGATCTTCCTGACCGGTCCGGCGGCGGGCCTCCATCCGGCGTACGGCACCGGTGACACGCTGCTCGCCGTGCAGCGCGCCTATTTCCACCGCTGGGGGGTGGTCCCCGCCGAGCTGTTCGAGGGCTCCGCGCGAGCGGCCCTCACGCCCGCCACGGCGCTCTTCGTCCACGGCAGCTGGGTGCACCTGCTGGGCAACATGCTCTTCCTCTACGTCTTCGGGGTGATGACCGAGGAACGGATGGGCCGCGTCCAGTTCACCCTCTTCTACGTCGGCTGCGGCTATCTCGCCCTGCTGGGCTACGCCGCCGCCAACGCGGACTCCGAGCAGTCCCTGGTCGGTGCGTCCGGGGCGATCTCGGCGGCCCTCGGCGCGTTTCTGTACCTGTTCCCCAGGGCCAGGGTGACCAGTCTTCTGCCGTTCCTCTTCTTCCTGCCGCTGCGCTTCCCCGCCTGGGTGGTGCTGCCCTTCTGGGCGGCCCTGCAGTGGCTGGCGGCGGGCCGGGCGTCACAGGGCCCGGGGGTGGCGTACCTGGCCCACCTGGTGGGCTTCGGGGCGGGCTTCGGTTACGCGTGGGTGTGTTCCGGTCGTACGACTAAAGTGAGGTCCGCCCCAGCTCCGGCCCCCGAGGGAGAGAAACAGCCGTGATCACCGCGATCGTGCTCATCAAGACCAGCGTGGACCGGATCCCCGAGATCGCGGAGTCGATCGCCGCGCTGGACTCCGTGAGCGAGGTCTTCTCCGTCACCGGTACGTACGACCTGATCGCCATGGTCCGGGTCAGGCAGCACGAGGATCTGGCGGAGGTCATTCCCGGGCGGATCAGCAAGATCCCGGGGGTGGAGGGGACGGACACGCACGTCGCCTTCCGGACGTACTCGCAGCACGACCTGGAGGCCGCGTTCGCCATCGGGCTGGACTCGTAGGTCCCGCGCCCCCGGGAGGGCAGGTCATCCGACCGCGGGCACGCAGCGGCCGTCCTCCGTCCGGTAGCTCCACTTCGCGCCGTGCGTCACCAGGTCCTTCACCGCGGTGACGAAACGCTCCACGTGCTCGTCGGGCGTTCCGGCGCCGAAGCTCACCCTGAGGGCGTTCAGGGACTTCTCGCCCGGCGCGGCCTCGGGGGCGCCGCACTCGCCCTGGGTCCGGGGGTCGCTGCCGAGCAGGGCGCGGAGCAGCGGGTGGGCGCAGAAGAGGCCGTCGCGGACGCCGATGCCGTACTCGGCGGAGAGCGCGGCGGCGAAGTGGGAGCTGTTCCAGCCGTCGACGACGAAGGAGATCACGCCGACCCGGGGGGCGTCGTCCCCGAAGAGGGACAGGACCCTGACCTCGGGAACCTCGGCGAGGCCCGTGCGGACCTTCTCGATCAGGTACCGCTCGCGGGCGACAAGGCCGTCGAAGCCGGCCTCGGTGAGTGCCGTGCAGGCGGAGGCGATGGCGTAGGCGCCGATGACGTTGGGGGAACCGGCCTCGTGACGGGCGGCGCTCTCGTGCCACTCCACGTCCACTCCCCCGTCCTCGCGGCGCGTGACCCTGCGGCTGGCGCCGCCGCCCGCGAGGTACGGGTCGGCCTCCCGCAGCCAGTCGGCCCGGCCGGCCAGCACGCCGGAGCCGAAGGGGGCGTACAGCTTGTGTCCGGAGAAGGCGACCCAGTCGACGTCGAGGTCGCGCACGGACACCGGGTGGTGCGGGGCCAGCTGCGCGGCGTCCAGGACGATCCGGGCACCGTGGGCGTGCGCGGCGGCCGCCAGCTCCCGTACGGGCCACAGCTCGCCGGTGACGTTGGAGGCGCCGGTGACGCAGACCAGGGCCGGGCCCTTCGGGTCGCGGTCGGCGAGCGCGCGCTCCAGGGCCGCCACGGCCTCGCGCGGGGTGCGCGGGGCGTCGAGGCAGGTGACCTCGGCGTTGCGCCAGGGCAGCAGCGAGGCGTGGTGCTCGGTCTCGAAGACGAAGACCCGGCAGTCGGCGGGGAGCGCGGCGGCGAGCAGGTTGAGGGAGTCGGTGGTGGACCGGGTGAAGACCAGCTGGTCGTCGGCGCGGCAGTCCAGGAACGCGGCGACGGTCCGGCGGGCGTTCTCGAACAGGTCGGTGGAGAGCTGGGAGAGGTAGCCGGCGCCGCGGTGCACGCTGCCGTAGTACGGGGCGTAGGCCGCCACGTCGTCCCAGACCCGCTGGAGGGCGGGGGCGCTGGCCGCGTAGTCGAGCGCCGCGTAGGTGACCTCGCCGCCCGTGACGAGCGGGACGGTGACATCCCGGCCCAGAACGGGCAGCGGGGCACAAACGGACTGGGCGACGGCAGCGGTGGAGACAGACATGGCGAACTCCCGTGAGTGGCAGCTGGAATCACGACGCGAGCGGACACGGCTCGGCGCGGAGAAGGTGAAGAAGGGGGTGCGGAGGCGGGGCTCTGCGGCCCTATCGCATTCGCTTGCTCACGGAAGGCTCCTCGACGACCAGGACCCCTGGTATCTCGAGGGGTCCGCGCTTGCCGCAGACCTCGCTGCCTACGGCCTGGTCCTCACCCGGGGCACCCCGCCACGGACGGAGGGTTGCCGGACAGTCGGCCGGGGCCTCATGACTGTCACTCATGACCTGGTGCGAAAACGTACGTGAAGTGATCGGGATCCCGCAACCCGTGTCCGGATCGCGGGACATCCCTCTCACGGGCGCTACGCGTTGCTGGCCGCCACCCAGCGCTCCAGCGTCCGCTTCGCCGCCCCCGAGTCGACCGCCTCGGCGGCCTTCTCCATACCGGCCCGGATCTGCTCGGCCAGCGGCCCGTCCCCCGGCTCCAGCGCCACCAGCGCCGCCGCCGAGTTCAGCAGGACGGCGTCCCGCACCGGGCCCCTCTCGCCCTCCAGCAGCCGCCGCGCGACCTCCGCGTTGTACGCCGCGTCCGCGCCGCGCAGCGCCTCCACCGGGACCAGGTCGAGGCCGACGTCCCGCGGGTCGAAGCTCTCCTCGGTGACCTTGCCGTCCCGGACCACCCAGACCCGTGAGGTCGCCGTGGTGGTCAGCTCGTCCAGGCCGTCGTCACCGCGGAACACCAGCGAGGAGTTGCCGCGTTCGGCGAAGACGCCCGCGACGATCGGCGCCATCCGCGGGTCCGCGACCCCGACGGCCTGCGCCCGCACCCTGGCCGGGTTGGTCAGCGGGCCGAGCACGTTGAACACCGTACGGATACCCAACTGGCCGCGCGCGGCGCCCACGTGGCGCAGCGCCGGGTGGAACTTGATCGCGAAGCAGAAGGTGATCCCGGCCTCCTCGGCGACCTCGGCCACCCGCCGGGGCGTCAGCTCCAGGTTGACCCCGAGCTTCTCCAGCACGTCGGAGGCGCCGGACGCGGAGGACGCCGCCCGGTTCCCGTGCTTGACGACCTTCGCGCCCGTGCCGGCCACGACGATCGAGGACATCGTGGAGATGTTCACCGTCTTCGCGCCGTCGCCGCCGGTACCGACGATGTCGACGGTCGCGCCCGGCACCTCGATCACGTTCGCGTGCTCGTACATCGTGCGGACCAGACCGGTGATCTCCTCGACCGTCTCGCCCTTGGCGCGCAGCGCCACCACGAACCCGGCGATCTGCGCGTCGGTCGCCTCGCCGCGCAGGATCCGGTCCATTGCCCAGGCCGTCGCGTCGGCGCCCTGGTCACGGCCGTACAGCAGGGCGTTCAGCACCTCGGGCCAGGAACGGCCCGCCGCGGTGTCGCCTCCAGCGGGGGTCACAGCGCTCATAAGCCGCTCCTGGTCCGGTCCCGGTCTCCGGGACGCCCGTTCTCGTCGGGTCCACCCTATCCAGCACCGGGCACGGCAAGGGCCCCCGTCCGAAGACCGGACGGGGGCCCTTGCCGTGGTGTGGCGACGCGGTGATCAGTGGTGGCCGTGGCCGCTCGTGATCTCCTTGTACTCCTCGACGGTCGGCTTGGGGATCTGGCTCTCCTCGCCGTAGTACGCCTCGCTCAGCTTGGCGCGCAGCTTCTCGGAGCCCTTCACCTTGCGCTCGACACCGTTCACGTCGACCGTCGGGCCGATCGCGAGCGGCTGGTACTGCTCGTGCGCGGTGAGCGTGTGCAGCTGCTCCTGGCTGAGCGGCTCGTGCACCTCGATGAACTCGCCGTGCGGCAGGCGCTTGATGATGCCCGACTCGCGGCCGTGCAGCACCTTGTCCTTGTCCCGGCGCTGGAGGCCGAGGCAGATCCGCTTGGTGAGGATGAACGCCAGGACCGGGCCGACGAAGAACCCGATACGGACGAACCAGGTGACCGCGTTGATCGACAGATGGAAGTGGGTGGCGAAGATGTCGTTGCCACCGCCGATCAGCATGATCATGTAACCGGTGACCCACGCGACACCGAAGGCGGTGCGGGTCGGGGCGTTGCGCGGCCGGTCCAGGATGTGGTGCTCGCGCTTGTCCCCGGTGACCCATGCCTCGATGAACGGGTAGAGCGCGATCATCATGAGGAAGATGCCGAAGAGCACCAGGGGGATGAAGACGCCCAGGACGAGCGTGTGGCCCCAGAAGTTGATCTCCCAGCCGGGCATGGCCCGGACCAGTCCCTCGGCGAAGCCCATGTACCAGTCGGGCTGGGCGCCCGTCGACACCTGGTCCGGACGGTAGGGGCCCAGCACCCAGATCGGGTTGATGGACGCGATACCGGCGATGAGGGCGATGACACCGAAGACCAGGAAGAAGAACCCTCCGGCCTTGGCCATGTAGACCGGCAGCAGCGGCATGCCGACGACGTTCTTGTTGGTCCGTCCGGCACCCGCGAACTGCGTGTGCTTGTGGTAGAAGACCAGGATCAGGTGGCCGACCACGAGCCCGAGCATGATGCCCGGCAGCAGCAGGATGTGGATCGAGTAGAACCGGGCGACGAAGTCGCCGCCGGGGAACTCCCCGCCGAACAGGAACATCGAGATGTACGTGCCGACGATCGGCACCGACAGGATCGCGCCCTGGGTGAAGCGGACACCGGTTCCGGAGAGCAGATCGTCCGGGAGCGAGTAGCCGGTGAACCCGGTGAACATGCCGAGGACGAACAGCAGGAAGCCGAAGAGCCAGTTGACCTCGCGCGGCTTGCGGAACGCGCCGGTGAAGAAGACGCGCATCATGTGCACGAACATGCCGGCGAGGAAGATGACCGCCGCCCAGTGGTGGATCTGCCGGATGAGCAGACCACCGCGCACGTCGAAGCTGATCTCCAGCGTGGAGGCGAAGGCCTCCGACATCAGCTGGCCCTGCAGCGGGACGTAACTGCCGTGGTACTCCACCTCGTTCATCGACGGGTGGAAGAACAGGGTCAGGTACACACCCGTGAGGATGATGATGATGAAGCTGTAGAGGCAGATCTCACCCAGCATGAAGGACCAGTGGTCCGGGAAGATCTTGCGCATGTTGGCCTTGGCCAGGGAGTAGATCCCGAGCCGGCCGTCGGCCCAGTCGGCGACGCGCTCGCCGGCCGGTGCCTTCCCGCGGTCGCGGGACTGGGTGTTCTCGTTGGTGCTCATCCGCGCTCCCAGAAGGCAGGGCCGACGGGCTCGTCGAAGTCGCCGAGCGCCTCGAGGTAGCCCTCGTCGTTCACACCGATGCGGAGCTGCGGCAGGGCGTGACCGGCGGGGCCGAAGATCACCCGGGCACCGTCGGAGAGGTCGAAGGTGGACTGGTGGCAGGGGCAGAGCACGTGGTGCGTCTGCTGCTCGTACAGGGAGATCGGGCAGCCGACGTGGGTGCAGATCTTCGAGTACGCGACGATGCCCTCGTGCGACCACTCGAGCTCGCGCTTGTCCTTGATGTCGTCCGGCTGGATCCGGATGATCATCAGGGCAGCCTTGGCGATCTCGTTCTGGAACTCGTGGTCGTGCTCCTCCAGGCCCTCGGGCTTGGCGAAGGTGAGGGAGCCGACCGCGACGTCGGAGGGACGCAGCGGCTGGTTCGTGTTCATGTTCACGAGCAGCTTGCCCTTGGACCACAGGGTGTGGCGGAGCTTGGTCCCGGGCAGCGGACCGAGGTCGCGCAGCAGGACGACGCCGGACAGCGGCACCAGGGTGAGCGCGCCGAGCATCGTGTTGCGGATCAGCTTGCGGCGGCCGAGCGCGGACTCCTTGGCACCCTGCCTGAAGTCCGCGAACACCTTCTCGCGGACCTCGGGGGACGCCTCGATCGGGTGACGCTCGTCGGCGATCTCCTCGTCGGACATCAGGGTGCGGGCCCAGTGGACCGCGCCCGCGCCGATGGCGAACAGGGCGATGCCGAGGGTCACGCCGAGCGCGACGTTCAGCGCGCTGACGTGGCCCATCATGAAGATGTAGACCGACTTGTCGACCGGGATCGTCACGAACGCGGCGATGAAGGCGATGGTGGCCAGCATCGACATCGTGAACATCAGGGCGACCGCGCGCTCGGACCGCCTGGCGGCCCGCTCGTCGATGTCCTGGATCCGGTGCTCGTGAGGCGGCAGACCGGGGTCGGCGAACGGGTTCTTCTCGTCCGCGACGCCCACCGCGCCGTGCGCGTGGTCCTGCTCTGCGGGCAGGTTCTCTTCTGGAATGTCTTGGCTGCTCATGACCTCTTGGCCTTTGCGGTCCGGGCGGCGACCCACACGGCGACGGCGATCAGTCCGCCGAGACCGAAGATCCAGCCGAACAGACCCTCACTGACCGGACCGAGTCCGCCCAGTTCCAGGCCGCCGGGGCTCTTGCTCTCGTCGCCGTTGACCTCGTTCAGGTACGCGATGATGTCCTTCTTGTTCTGCTCCGACAGCGTGGTGTCGGGGAAGGACGGCATGTTCTGCGGGCCGGTCTGCATGGCCTCGTAGATGTGCTTCGCACTGACACCGTCGAGATCCGGTGCGAACTTGCCGTGCGTCAGCGCGCCGCCCTTGCCGGTGAAGTTGTGGCACTGCGCGCAGTTGGTGCGGAACAGCTCACCGCCCTCGGCGATGTCGGCACCCTCGGTGTCGAGCTGCTCGTCGGTCGGGACGTTCGGACCGGCACCCAGCGAGGAGATGTACGCGGCCAGCTGATCGATCTCGGCCTGCGAGTAGATGTTCCTCTTCTTCGGTACCTGCGCGCCCGGCTGCTGGGCCGGCATGCGGCCGGTGCCCACCTGGAAGTCGACGGAGGCCGCGCCCACGCCCACCAGGCTCGGGCCGTCGGTGGTGCCCTGACCGCCGGTGCCGTGGCAGCTGGCGCAGCCTACGGCGTAGAGCTTCTTGCCCTCGTCGATGGCCAGGGACTGGGCGGTTTCATCGGCCTGCGCCTCTTTCGTCGGCGCGAAGGCGGTGTACAGCACCCCAGTAGCCGCCAGCGCGATGAGTAGGACGACGAACGCTGCCAGCGGGTGGCGTCGTCGTGCGGAGAGCTTTTTCACGGATTACCCCGGTGTCAGGATCTTCAGCGTCGATGCTTCTGGGACGTGCGGGAGCGGGCCCGGCTACTTGATCATGTAGATCGTGGCGAAGAGGCCGATCCAGACGACATCGACGAAGTGCCAGTAGTAGGACACGACGATCGCGGCGGTCGCCTGCTCGTGGGTGAACCTCCTGGCCGCGTAGGTGCGGCCGAGGACCAGCAGGAAGGCGATGAGACCGCCTGTCACGTGCAGACCGTGGAAGCCGGTCGTCAGGTAGAAGACCGAGCCGTACGGGTCGGACGAGAGCGAGAGGCCCTCGTGCTTGACCAGCTCGGTGTACTCGTACACCTGACCACCGATGAAGATCGCCCCCATGATGAAGGTGACGATGAACCACATCCGGAGCTTCTTCACGTCCCCGCGCTCGGCGGCGAAGACGCCGAGCTGACAGGTCAGGGAGGAGAGCACCAGGATCGTGGTGTTGGCCGCCGAGAACGGGAAGTTCAGCGCGGACGCCATTTCCTTCCAGTGATCAGGACCCGTCACCGATCGCAGGGTGAAGTACATCGCGAAGAGGGCCGCGAAGAACATCAGCTCGGAACTCAGCCAGATGATGGTTCCGACGCTGGTGAGGTTCGGCCGGTTGACCGACGGGTGCGCGTGCCCGGTATCTACTGTCGTTGCTGTCGCCACGACCGACATTATGTCGGTCGCTTATCTCGCCCGTACTCCCGGGGGTGCCGTTCGGAGCGTTCGCACCGTGTGTACTGCCCGTATGGCCCATGGAAGCGGTGTTCCCACAGCTGTCGACGGGCTGCGCGAGGGAGTAGCATCCGCGGCATCGGGCTTGGCCCGTCCGCAGTCCGTACGACGCCGATGTCACGGAGGAAGCATGCAGCCGACCGCCACGGTGCTGGTCTACAGCGACGACTCCAACACCCGCGAGCAGGTGCGGTTGGCCACCGGGCGCCGGCCCGCTCCCGACGTCCCCACGGTGGAGTTCGTGGAGTGCGCGACCCCGGCGGCCGTGCTCAAGGAGCTCGACAGGGGCGGGATCGACGTCTGTGTCCTGGACGGCGAGGCCGTGCCGATGGGCGGCATGGGGGTCTGCCGGCAGATCAAGGACGAGATCTTCGAGTGCCCGCCGGTACTGCTGCTGATCGGGCGCCCGCAGGACGCCTGGCTGGCCACCTGGAGCCGGGCGGAGGCGGCGGTGACGCTTCCGGTGGATCCGGTGGAGTTCGCGGCGGCCCTGGCCTCGCTGCTGCGGGCCAGGAAGGCTCTGAGCGCCTAGCAGTCCCTGGTTTGGGCGGCCGCGCCCCCGGGGCGGCCTGTCCCGCCGCTCCCCGGGGGCGTCCTACACGCTCTCCGGCCGCAGCCGGGGCCGCTCGGACGGGCTCGGCCCCTCCGGGTCGCCCGCGACCAGGGAGCTGCCGCCGCGCCACTTCGGCCAGTCGAGGTTCCAGTCGCCGAAGCCGTTGCCGAAGGTCTCCATCGTGTCGCCGTACGAGTTGATGACCTTGACCACATCGCCCTCGCGGACGTTGTCGAAGAACCACTCGGCGTTGCCCGTGCTCATGCCGGTGCAGCCGTGGCTGACGTTGGCGGAGCCCTGGGAGCCGACCGACCAGGGGGCGGCGTGGACGTACTCGCCGCTCCAGGTGACGCGGGTGGCGTAGTAGACCGGGAGGTCGTACGACTCCGCGGAGCCCTCGGCGATGCCGATGCTGGTGCCGCGCATGCGTACGAAGTACTCCTTGCCGAGCACGACCTTGACTCCGTTGCGGGTCTCGAAGCCGGGCTTGCCGGTGGTGACCGGGATCTCCTTGATGACCTCGTTGTTCTTGTAGACCGTCATCGAGTGCGTGGAGGCGTCGGTGACCGCGATGACCCGGTCGCCGGTGGTCAGTTCGAGCGGCTTGGCCCGGCCGCCCCACAGCCGGTCGCTGATCTTGATGCCCTCCAGGTTGCTGCGGGCCCGGACGGTGGCGTGGGCGGGCCAGTACTCCTTGGGGCGGTAGTGCAGCTCCTTGTCGTCCACCCAGTGCCACGCGCCCTCCACGGCGGGCGTGGAGTCCACCTTCAGGGCCCGTTCCACGACGGCCCGCTGCGCCTTGTCCTTGACCGGCTTGCTCAGTTCGGCGGTGATGGGCTGGCCGACGCCGTACTCGCCCGCCTTCGGCCCGAACGTGACGTCCAGGCGCTTGTGCGTGACGGGTCTGCCGGTGTCGAAGGTGAGGACCTTGCGGCCGGGTGCCCCGTCCTCGTCCTCCGTGCTCACCCGGACCGTGTAGCGGGCGTTGGCGGCCAGCGGGCTGGTGCTGTGCCAGCGGGTGCCGTCGGCGGAGAGTTCGCCCGCCACGTAGCGCCCCGTGGCGTCCCGGGCCGTCACGTCCGTGATGCGCCCGTCGTCGTCCTCGGCGGTGACTTCCAGGGGCTTGTCGGGGTCGGCCTTCCGGCCGTCGCCGACGGGGCCCCTGAAGGCGATCTGGTCCGCCGCGTCGTACGGCTCGGCGGACAGCGGGTGCTCGTCGCCGCCGCAGGCGGTGACGCCCGCGCCGAGGGCGATCACCAGCAGCGTGCAGCCGACGACGGTACGGGTGCGGGGTGCGTGGCTCATGGCTTCACGCTAGGAAGCTTCGCCGGGTGCGGCGCGGTGGGTGACGCGGACGAGGGAACGGGTGTACTGCAAACGCGGGAGCCCGGACACTCCTTTCGGAGTGTCCGGGCTCCCCTGAGCTCGACTCGTGCTACTGGGTGCGGTTCTCACCGCGGTAGTACTCGAAGACCCAGCCCCAGAGGCCGATCAGGACCAGCGGCGCCGAGAAGTACAGCAGCCACCAGCCGATCGCCACGCCGAGGAAGGCCAGCGCGCCGCCGATCGCGAGGGAGAGCGGCTGCCAGCTGTGCGGGCTGAAGAACCCGACCTCGCCGGCGTCGTCCGCGACGTCGGCTTCCTTGTTGTCCTGCGCGCCGGCGTCCACCCGCTTGGCCGTGAAGCCCAGGTAGAAGCCGATCATGATGGACAGACCGAAGGCCAGGAAGAGGGCCGTGGTGCCGGCCGGCTCCTTGGACCAGTAGCCATAGACGATCGCCATGGCGAGGATGAAGACGCTCAGCCAGATGAACATCCTGCCCTGGATCTTCACTTGCCGGCCTCCTTGCCGCCGTTGCCGGCCAGAGCCTTGTCACCGTGAGCGTTCTCGAGCTGGTCGAGAGCGGCGATCTCGGGGTGGTGCAGGTCGAACGCCGGGGATTCGCTGCGGATCCGCGGCAGGGTGAGGAAGTTGTGCCGGGGCGGCGGGCACGAGGTCGCCCACTCCAGCGAACGTCCGTAGCCCCACGGGTCGTCGACGCCGACCGGCTTCCCGTACTTGGCCGTCTTCCACACGTTGTAGAGGAACGGCAGGATCGACAGGCCGAGCAGGAACGAGCTGATCGTCGAGATCGTGTTCAGGGCGGTGAAGCCGTCGGCCGCGAGGTAGTCGGCGTAACGGCGCGGCATGCCCTCGGCACCCAGCCAGTGCTGGACCAGGAAGGTGCCGTGGAAGCCGATGAACAGCGTCCAGAACGTGATCTTGCCGAGGCGCTCGTCCAGCATCTTGCCGGTGAACTTCGGCCACCAGAAGTGGAAGCCGGAGAACATCGCGAAGACGACGGTGCCGAAGACGACGTAGTGGAAGTGGGCCACCACGAAGTACGAGTCGGAGACGTGGAAGTCCATCGGCGGCGAGGCCAGGATGACGCCGGTCAGACCACCGAAGGTGAAGGTGATCAGGAAGCCGGTGGCCCAGAGCATCGGGGTCTCGAAGCTCAGGGACCCCTTCCACATGGTGCCGATCCAGTTGAAGAACTTCACGCCGGTCGGTACGGCGATGAGGAACGTCATGAAGGAGAAGAACGGCAGCAGCACACCGCCGGTGACGTACATGTGGTGCGCCCACACCGTCACGGACAGACCCGCGATGGAGATGGTCGCCGCGATCAGGCCCATGTAGCCGAACATCGGCTTGCGGGAGAAGACCGGGATGACCTCGGAGATGATGCCGAAGAACGGCAGGGCGATGATGTACACCTCTGGATGGCCGAAGAACCAGAAGAGGTGCTGCCAGAGCAAGGCTCCGCCGTTGGCCGGATCGAAGATGTGCGCGCCGAACTTGCGGTCCGCCTCCAGCGCGAACAGCGCCGCCGCCAGCACCGGGAAGGCCAGCAGGACCAGAACCGCGGTCAGCAGCACGTTCCAGGTGAAGATCGGCATGCGGAACATCGTCATGCCGGGGGCGCGCATGCAGATGATGGTGGTGATGAAGTTGACCGCGCCGAGGATGGTGCCGAAGCCGGAGAAGGCCAGGCCCATGATCCACATGTCGGCGCCGACACCCGGGGAACGGATCGCGTCGGACAGCGGGGTGTAGGCGAACCAGCCGAAGTCGGCCGCGCCCTGCGGGGTGAGGAAGCCGCCGACCGCGATCGTCGAGCCGAACAGGTAGAGCCAGTAGGCGAACATGTTCAGCCGGGGGAAGGCCACGTCCGGCGCGCCGATCTGCAGCGGCATGATCCAGTTCGTGAAGCCGGCGAACAGCGGCGTCGCGAACATCAGCAGCATGATCGTGCCGTGCATCGTGAACGCCTGGTTGAACTGCTCGTTCGACATGATCTGCAGACCCGGCCGGGCCAGCTCGGCGCGCATGAACAGCGCCATCACGCCACCGATGCAGAAGAACACGAACGACGTGACCAGGTACAGCGTCCCGATCGTCTTGTGGTCCGTGGTCGTCAGCCACTTGATCACGACGCTGCCGCGGTTCTGGCGCCGGACCGGCAGCTCGTCCTCGTAGTAGGACCCTGCCGCCTCGGCACCCTGGGGTTCGTTGAGGATGCTCACAGGATGTTCGACTCCCGGTTCTTCTCGGGGCTCGTCTGCTCGATGCCGGCCGGAACGTAGCCGGTCTGCCCCTTCTTGGCGAGGTCCTTCAGGTGCTGCTCGTAACGCTCGGGGGAGACGACCTTCACGTTGAACAGCATCCGGGAGTGGTCGACGCCGCACAGCTCGGCGCACTTGCCCAGGAAGGTGCCCTCCTTGTTGGGAGTCACCTCGAAGGCGTTGGTGTGGCCCGGGATGACGTCCTGCTTCATCAGGAACGGCACCACCCAGAAGGAGTGGATGACGTCACGCGAGGTGAGGACGAAGCGGACCGTCTTGCCCTTGGGGAGCCAGAGGGTCGGGCCGGGGTTGCCGGTCTGCGGGTTCCGCGTGGCGGGCGTGCCGACGTCGTAGACGCCGCCGGCGCTCGCCGGGAAGTCATCCTTGAACCGCTTCGGAATGGCGTCCAGGTTCTTGTCGGTCTTCGCGTCCCCGGAGGAACCGTCGACGGGCTCGATGTAGTTGAAGGCCCAGCTCCACTGGTAGCCCACGACGTTGATCGTGACGTCGGGCTCCTTCTTGAGGGTGAGGAGCTTCGACTCGTCACGAGCCGTGAAGTAGAAGAGGACTGAGACGATGATGAGGGGGACCACCGTGTACAGCGCCTCGATGGGCATGTTGTACCGGGTCTGCGGAGGGACCTCGACCTTGGTCCGGCTGCGCCGGTGGAAGATCGCACTCCACAGGATCAGGCCCCACACCAGCACGCCGACGGCGAGCGCGGCAGCCCATGAGCCCTGCCACAGGGAGAGGACGATCGGCGCCTCTTCCGTGGTCGGGGTGGGCATGCCAAGGCGGGGGAAGTCCTCGTATGTGCAACCGGTCGCGGTCGCCAGGACCAGGCCCGCGGTCAGTGCCTGCAGCAGCTTCCGCCGCATCGGGCGCCGCGGCGAGCGGTCGGAGCCGTTGGGACTCACGTAGCGCCTTCCCGAGAGTCTCGCCCGCGCGGATTGAGCTGCGGCCTTCTCGGTGGTCGGTCGCCGCCCTGCGTCGGGCAGGGGTTTGGATGTTTATGCGGACCAAACCCTAGCCGACGCTCTCCGGGGGTTCGCGGGGAGGGGTGCCTAGTTAGTGGGGTGGTTCGCTTGTTCGGCGGCCGCGGGTGGATTGCGGCCGGTCGCGCCGCGCGGCACGGCGGCCGATGTCACAGCCTCGCGCCCCTGGACGGCGGGCGCACGATCTAACGTTGCCGTGTGGCCTACTTCGACGCTGCTTCCACGGTTCCCCTTCATCCCGTTGCCCGGCAGGCGCTGCTGGCCTCTCTCGACGAGGGATGGGCCGATTCCGCACGGCTGTACAGGGAGGGACGCAGGGCCCGCATGCTGCTGGACGCCGCCCGGGAAGCGACGGCCGAGGCCGTGGGCTGCCGTCCCGACGAGTTGGCCTTCACGTCCTCCGGAACGCACGCCGTGCACGGTGGGATCGTCGGCGCCCTGGCCGGACGCCGCCGCGCCGGACGTCACCTGATCGTGTCAGCCGTCGAACACTCTTCCGTCCTTCATGCCGCCGACGCGCACCGGGCGGGCGGCGGGACGGTCACCCAGGTGGCCGTCGACCGGGCGGGAGCGGTGGACGCGTCGGCGTACGCGGCCGAACTCCGTCCGGACACCGCGCTGGCCTGTCTGCAGTCGGCCAACCACGAGGTGGGGACCGCGCAGCCGGTGGCCGAGGTGGCCGACGCGTGCCGGGCGGCCGGGGTGCCGTTGCTGGTGGACGCGGCGCAGTCGCTGGGGTGGGGACGGGTCGAAGGGGACTGGTCCCTGCTGGCCGCGAGTGCCCACAAGTGGGGCGGACCGCCGGGGGTCGGACTGCTCGTCGTGCGCAAGGGCGTGCGGTTCGCCCCGCAAGGGCCCGTGGACGAGCGGGAGTCGGGACGGGCGGCCGGGTTCGAGAACATCCCGGCGATCGTGGCGGCGGCGGCCTCGCTGCGGGCGGTGCGGGCCGAGGCGGCGCGCGAGGCGGTACGGCTGCGGGAGCTGACGGAGCTGATCCGGGCGCGGGTGCCGGAGTCGGTCCCGGATGTGGAGGTGGTCGGGGATCCGGAGCGGCGACTGCCCGGAGTCGTCACCTTCTCGTGTCTCTATGTCGACGGGGAGACACTGCTGCACGAGCTGGACCGGGCCGGTTTCTCCGTCTCGTCCGGTTCGTCCTGCACCAGCAGCACGCTGACGCCCAGTCATGTGCTGAAGGCGATGGGGGTGCTGAGTGAGGGGAACGTGCGGGTGTCGTTGCCGCCGGGGACGGCCGCGGAGGACGTCGAGCGGTTCCTGGAGGTGCTGCCGGGGGCGGTGGCCGAGGTCCGGGAGAAGCTGGGGGCACCGGTCGCGGAGGCGGTCGTGCGGGACGACGCGCTGGTCGTGGACGCCGTCGGCCGGCGGTGCCCGATCCCGGTGATCGAGCTGGCGAAGGTCATCGGGGACGTGCCGGTGGGCGGCACGGTCCGGGTGCTCGCGGACGACGAGGCGGCGCGGCTGGACATCCCGGCGTGGTGCGAGATGCGGGGGCAGGAGTACGTGGGCGAGGAGCCGGCGGACCACGGCACGGCGTACGTGGTCCGCCGGCTGGCCTAGGGCGTGCTCCGAAAGTGGCGTCGTCCGCCCGGAGGGCGGGGCCAGACGGGACTTTCGGAACACGCCCTGGCTACGCGAGGTGCGACTGGACCTCGGCGGCGGCCTCATGGCCGTACGCCTTGGTGAAACGGTCCATGAAGTGGACGCGGTGCAACTGGTACTCCTGGGTGCCGACCGTCTCGATGACGAGCGTGGCGAGCATGCAGCCCACCTGGGCGGCGCGCTCCAGGGAGACGCCCCAGGCCAGGCCGGAGAGGAAGCCGGCGCGGAAGGCGTCGCCGACGCCGGTGGGGTCGGCCTTGCGCTCCTCCTCCGGGCAGCCGACCTCGATCGGCTCGTCGCCCGTCCGCTCGATGCGCACGCCCTGGGCGCCGAGGGTCGTGACGCGGTGGCCGACCCTGGCGAGGATCTCGGCGTCGGTCCAGCCCGTCTTGGACTCGATGAGGCCCTTCTCGTACTCGTTCGAGAAGAGGTACGTGGCCCCGTCCAGCAGGATCCGGATCTCGTCGCCGTTCATCCGGGCGATCTGCTGGGAGAAGTCGGCGGCGAACGGGATGGAGCGGGAGCGGCACTCCTCGGTGTGGCGGAGCATCGCCTCCGGGTCGTCGGCGCCGACCAGCACCAGGTCGAGGCCGCCCACCCGGTCGGCGACGGTCTTCAGCTCGATCTGGCGGGCCTCGCTCATCGCACCGGTGTAGAAGGAGCCGATCTGGTTGTGGTCGGCGTCGGTGGTGCAGACGAAGCGGGCGGTGTGCAGCGTCTCGGAGATGCGCACCGAGGCGGTGTCGACGCCGTGCCGGTCCAGCCAGGCACGGTACTCGTCGAAGTCGAAACCCGCGGCGCCGACCAGGATCGGCTCGGTGCCGAGCTGGCCCATGCCGAAGGCGATGTTGGCGCCGACACCGCCCCGGCGGACGTCGAGGTTGTCGACCAGGAAGGAGAGCGAGACCGTGTGCAGTTGGTCCGCGACGAGCTGGTCGGCGAAGCGGCCGGGGAAGGTCATGAGGTGGTCGGTGGCGATGGAGCCGGTGACTGCGATGCGCACGGCGTTGACTCTCCTGGAGGGAGGCGGATTGACGGCTAACGCTACCGGGTCCCCCCTACGTGCTGAAGCGGACAAAACTACCCGATAGTAGATCTTTCTTCGCAGGCTCGACCGTGCCTACCGTGCGGATATGACGAACCTCGACCTTCACGCGCCCGCTTCCGCCGATCCGGAAGGCGACCTGGCGTCCCTGCGCGGCGACTGCGCCCGGATGGCCCCGCACTGGTCGGCTCCCGACCGGATCGCCGCCCGTCCGGTCTCCCCGTCGCGCATCCACGGCGTGACCGTGCCGCCGTCGTCGGCGCGGCTGCTGGACGCGATGTCGGAGTACGGCGACTGAGGCGGCGCTTTTCGGGGAACCGCGCGCTCCCCCGCTGCGTCCCATCGCTGTCCCCCGTAAAGGGGATGCGGGATACGACCCGGTAGCCGGCCTTTTGACAGGGTCGGGTCAGGGTCTTGGGACAGACGCGCAGCCGAAGGAGCGATGCGGTGAACACCGAGCGACCCGACAACGACGACGCCGACGGCTCCGTGGAGGAGCGGGGCGCCGGTGGCTCCGTCGAGGAGCAGGGCGCCGCGGAGACGGAGAGCACCCCGGAGGAGCGGGGGGCCGCCTCTGCCGAGGGGTCCGGGGCCGAGGCCGGGGCCGGGGGCGGTACCGGCGAGGACTCCGGAGCCGGGGAGGCTTCCGGAGCCGAGGAGACCGGTGAGCCTGGGGAGGCGGTGGAGGCTCCCGAGGCTGTGGAGGCTTCCGAGGCGGTCGAGGCCGACGGGACTGCTGAGGCGTCCGGCGCCGCAGGGGCTCCCGACGGCGTGGACGGTGGTGCCGGTACCCCTGACCCCGCCGAGGCCCGTGCGGGCGCCGACGCCGCGCCCGGCGAACAGCCCGCCGCCGCGCCCGATGCTGCGATCCGCCGGGACCAGGACGTCGAACGGGCCGCGAAGGCCGAGAACGCCGATGACGTCGAGGAGGCCGATGACGTCGAGGAGGCCGATGACGTCGAGGAGGCCGATGACGTCGAGGAGGCCGATGACGTCGAGGGCGTCCGCGTGGCCCGGCGGCGCTCCCCCGCCGTCGTCGTCTCCGTCGCCGCCGCCGTGCTGCTCGTCGGGGGCGGTGGGGCGTACGTCGCCACGACGGCCGCCGGCGGTTCGGCGGGCGGGCGGGCGACGTCCGGGGCGTCCGGGGACGCAACTCCCCCGCCGCTCGCCCTGGAGGGCTACTCCAGGGGCGGCGGTACGAACGGCATCGCGCCCGGCGAGCCCGACCCCTACGGCGTCACCTACCGGGCCGGCGGCACCCTCCCGGACGGCCCCGGCTCGGCGCCCGTGTACCGGACGCGGGGCGAGGTCACCGAGGACGAGGTGGCCGAGCTCGCCGAGGCGCTCGGCGTCGACGGGACGCCCGTGGCCGAGGGGCGGTCCTGGACGGTCGGGGCGAAGGACGGAGCGGGACCGGGTCTCCGGGTGAACGCGCAGGCGCCGGGCGCCTGGACCTTCCACCGCTACTCCCCCGGCACCGACGACTGCCGGAGCGAGACCGTGTGCGCGAAGACTCCCGCCGCCCCGGGCGGCGACCCGGTGAGCGAGGCGGCCGCGAAGAAGGCGGCGGCACCGGTCCTGAAGGCCGTGGGCCAGGACGACACGAAGCTGGACGCGAGCCAGGTCGTGGGCGCCCACCGGATCGTGAACGCCGATCCGGTCGTCGGCGAGCTGCCCACGTACGGCTGGACGACCGGGGTCACCGTCGGGTCGCAGGGCGAGGTGGTGGCCGGCAACGGGCAGCTGAAGTCACCGGTGAAGGGGGACACGTATCCCGTTCTGAGCGCCGGGGAGACGCTGGCCCTGATGAACGCCGCGCCGGGGGCCCGGTTCCGCGCGGACATCGGCGCCTGCGCCACGTCCGTCCCGCTCGACGACCGGGCCGAGGCGCCCTGCGGATCCCCCGGCGCCACCGCGGCGAAGGAGGCGCTCACCGTCGACAAGGCCGTGTTCGGGCTGGCCTCGCACACGGTGGAGGGACGGCAGGCACTGGTGCCGTCCTGGCTGTTCGACGTGCGGGCTGCGGGCGCGCAGAACCCCTTCACGGTGACGTATCCGGCCCTCGACCCGGCGTACGTGACCTCCCCCACACCGTCCGCGCAGCCGTCCACGCGGCCGACCGCGCCGGGCGACCAGCCGACGGCGGCACCGGCCGCGCGGGACGTCCCGGTGGACGGCTACACGGCCGAGGGGCGGGAACTGACCGTGAGCTACACGGGCGGGGTGTGCGGCGACTACCGGGCGACCGTGGCCGAGAGCGGGGACAAGGTGACCGTGACGGTGACCGAGACCCCGTGGCAGGGCAAGGTCTGCATCATGATCGCCAAGGTGCAGCACCAGACCGTGCGGCTGGACGAGGAGCTCGGCGCCCGGACGGTCGTGGGCTCGGACGGCGAGGAGGTCCCGTTGGAGAAGCCGGGCGCACGGCTGCCGGAGACGTCCGGGGCGCGGTGACCCCGCGGGCCGTCCGGGGCGGGACGCGACGGCCCCGGACACGCGCGAAGGCGGCGACCCTGTGGAGGGGGTCGCCGCCTTCTCGCCGTTCGGCTGCCGGCCGGTCGGCCGGGCGCTGGGCTCAGCTGAAGGAGTCGCCGCAGGCGCAGGAGCCCGTCGCGTTCGGGTTGTCGATCGTGAAGCCCTGCTTCTCGATGGTGTCGACGAAGTCGATGGACGCGCCGCCCAGGTACGGGGCGCTCATCCGGTCGGTGACGACCTTGACGCCGCCGAAGTCCTTGACGACGTCACCGTCGAGCGAACGCTCGTCGAAGAAGAGCTGGTAGCGCAGGCCGGAGCAGCCGCCGGGCTGGACGGCGACGCGCAGCGCCAGGTCCTCACGGCCTTCCTGGTCGAGCAGGGCCTTGACCTTCGCCGCGGCGGCGTCGGACAGGATGATGCCGTCGGTGACGGTGCTGGTCTCGTCCGATACGGACATCTACATCTCTCCCGGGTTGTACGGAGACTGCTTGCCGACGGTTGCAACCGTCGGGGCCGCGGATTCATTCCGGGCCGAGGACTTTGGGGTTCTTCGACTCTTCTCTTCTCCCCATTCATGCTCGCACACGCGCGGAGAAGCGAACAGCGCCCTCCTGGGCCGGTTCCGGGATTCATGTCACATCGACGCTATGACCATCGTCAAAGTGACGTGAAGCGGGTTATGATGGATAGCGTCAGTTCGACGAAAAGTAGAAAGGGTGCGTGTCGTGACCACCGCCCAGACCCCGGAGCTCGACGTACAGCCGACTCCTCTCGCCCTGCTGCTCCTCGGCCGTGAGGCCGACCCGAGGAGTGAGCGGGGTGTCGAATGTCCCGGCGACCTGCCCTCGCCGTCCGACCCGGACCTCGTCGAGCGCGCCCGCGCGGCCAAGGAGAAGCTCGGCGACAAGGTGTTCGTGCTCGGCCACCACTACCAGCGCGACGAGGTCATCCAGTTCGCCGACGTCACGGGTGACTCGTTCAAGCTGGCCCGGGACGCGGCCGCGCGCCCGGAGGCCGAGTACATCGTGTTCTGCGGTGTGCACTTCATGGCGGAGTCCGCGGACATCCTGACCTCCGACGACCAGAAGGTCGTCCTGCCCGACCTCGCGGCCGGCTGCTCGATGGCCGACATGGCGACGGCCGAGCAGGTCGCCGAGTGCTGGGACGTGCTGACCGAGGCCGGCGTGGCCGAGCAGGTCGTGCCCGTCTCGTACATGAACTCCTCCGCCGACATCAAGGCGTTCACCGGCAAGCACGGCGGCACGATCTGCACGTCGTCGAACGCGAAACGGGCCCTGGAGTGGGCCTTCGAGCAGGGCGAGAAGGTCCTGTTCCTGCCCGACCAGCACCTGGGCCGCAACACCGCGGTCCGCGACCTGGGCATGTCGCTGGACGACTGCGTCCTGTACAACCCGCACAAGCCGAACGGCGGCCTGACCGCCGAGGAGCTGCGCGCCGCGAAGATGATCCTGTGGCGGGGCCACTGCTCGGTGCACGGCCGCTTCAGCCTGGAGTCGGTGCGGGACGTGCGCGAGCGCATCCCGGGTGTGAACGTCCTGGTGCACCCCGAGTGCAAGCACGAGGTCGTGTCGGCGGCGGACCACGTCGGCTCGACCGAGTACATCATCAAGGCGCTGGAGGCCGCCCCGGCCGGTTCCAAGTGGGCCATCGGCACGGAGCTGAACCTGGTCCGCCGGCTGGCGAACCGTTTCGCGCCCGAGGGCAAGGAGATCGTCTTCCTCGACAAGACGGTCTGCTTCTGCTCGACGATGAACCGCATCGACCTGCCGCACCTGGTGTGGACCCTGGAGTCCCTCGCCGAGGGCAACCTGGTCAACCGTATCGAGGTCGACCGGGAGACCGAGGCGTTCGCGAAGCTGGCGCTGGAGCGGATGCTGGCGCTGCCGTAGCCGCGGCCCGCGGCCCCGCTCACCCGGAGGCGGGTTTCCGCTCCGGGTGGCCGGGGTCGAGGCTGAAGAGGGTGCCGTCGGGGGTGACCACCACCAGCGCGCCGTCCTGGAGCAGCAGCGAGCGGTCGACCCAGCCGTAGGCGGACGGCCGCTCGACACGGGGCAGCGTCTCCCAGAGCAGCTTCCCCGCCCGGTCGAGGGCCGCCACGCGGCCGCTGTCGCTGGCCAGGTACAGGGCACGGGTCCGCGGGTCGTACTGGACCTCGCCGGGCTGTTCCAGGCTCGTCCGGGTCTGCCACAGCGGTTTTCCCGTGCGGGGCGACACGGCGGTCACCTCGCCGCTGGACGAGGCGAACCACAGGGTGCCGTCGGCCAGCGTCACCTGTCCCGCGTACTCCCGCGTCAGTTCCGTCGTGCTGCGGGCGCCGGTGCCCGGGTCCACCAGCGCGATCCGGACGTACGGGGCGTCCGGCGCGTTCTCGTCCTCCCCGCCCCACACCAGGAACAGCAGCCGGCCGTCGAAGGTGCCGGCGAGGCCGCTGTCGTACGGTGCCGTCAGCCGCCTCGTCGAGCCGTCGGCCGCGTCGAACGCGAGCACCACGGAGTCCTTGGGATCCTCTTCCTCGGGCACGCACTGCGCGTACAGGGTGCCGCCCGCCTCGACGAACCCGCAGTAGTGGCCCGCGGGCAGAGCGGCCGTCCAGCGCCCGGCGCCGGTCCGGGCGGAACGGGCGGTCACCGACCGGCCGTCGGCGTTCGGGATCACGACCAGGTCGCCCCAGAAGAACGTGTCGCCGGTCGTGTCGGGAACCGGACGGGTCCACAGCCGCGCGCCGCTCTCGGTGTCTAAGGCCACCACCGTGACCTCGTCGCTCTCGACGGTGTCGCCGGCGAGGACCTGCTGGACGACCATCGTCCCGCCGCGGACACCCAGGAGAGCGGTGGAGTACGACTGGCTCGTGGCGCCGGACGGCGCGATGGCGGCCCGCCAGACCGTCTCGCCGGTCAGGCCGTTCAGGCGGACCGGAACGACCGCCTCACCTCCGCAGTAGACGGCGCCCTCGTACGCCTGGCAGTCCGGGCCGGTATCGGTCTGGCCGCTCCCCTTCAGCGAGGTCGTCGCCCCGTGCGCGGCGGTCTCGTGCGTCGTCGTCTGCCAGGGCCGCCAGCCGTCCGGCAGCGCTCCCGCCCCGCCCTCCGCCGTGCCCGGCCCGATCAGCAGGTAGGCCGTCAGCCCGAGGACCAGCGCGCCGACCGTTCCGGTGGCGGCCCACAGCGGGCGGATGCGGCCGCGCGGGCCGTCGCTCTCCTGGCCGGCATCCGCCCCGGGGTGCTCCCGCCCGGTGGCCGGCGGGCCCGGGCGCAGCGTCATCGTGTGCGCGTCGCCCGCGTCCGTCCCGGGCAGGGCCGCCGCGAACTCCCGTCCCAGCTGCTCCAGTTCCGGCCGGTCCGCGGCCTCCTTGGCCAGACAGCGCTCCAGGACCCCGCGCAGCGGCTGCTCGACCCCCTCCAGCACGGGCTCGTCGTGGACCACCCGGTAGGCCGTCAGATAGGGGCTGTCGGCGTCGAAGGGCCCGCGCCCGGTCGTGGCGTAGACCAGCAGCGCGCCGAGTGAGAAGACGTCCGAGGCCGGACCGACCGTGCGGGCGTCGGTGAGCTGTTCCGGGGACATGAACGGCGGGGTGCCGATCATCTGGCCGGTCTCGGTGAGGGTGTGGTGGTTCTCCGCCGCGCGGGAGATGCCGAAGTCGATGACGCGGGGGCCGTCCTCGGCCATCAGGACGTTGGCCGGTTTCAGGTCCCGGTGCACCACGCCGGCCCGGTGGATGTCCCGCAGGGCCTCCACCAGCCCCAGCGCCAGCTGCCGCAGGTCGCCGCCGCGGAGCGCGCCCCGGTCACGGATCCGTTCGGCGAGCGAACGGCCGGGCACGTACTGGGTCGCCATCCACGGCCGCGGCGCCTCCGGATCGGCGTCCACGACCGGTGCGGTGAAGACGCCGCTCACCTTGCGGACGGCCTCGATCTCCTGCCGGAACCGGGCGCGGAAGACGGCGTCCTCGGCGTACTGGGCGTGCACCACCTTGACGGCGACCTCACGGCCCGACCGCGATCTGGCGCGGTAGACGGCTCCCATGCCGCCCGCTCCGAGCCGGTCCAGCAGCCTGTACCCGCCGACCGACTTCGGGTCGTCCCTGTGCAGTGACACCGTCGCAAATCCCTTCCCCCGTAAAGCCGTTCGAGGCGAGGCCACAGGATACGTAACGGGGAGGCGGCGGAGCCGGGCGCCGGCCGCCGGGGTCCGGCCCGTGCGAGGAGTGCGGCCGGGCTCGGCTCACTCCGCCCTCGGACGGACCAGCCCCGACTCGTACGCGATCACCACCAGCTGGGCCCGGTCCCGCGCGCCCAGCTTGGCCATGGCCCGGTTGACGTGCGTCTTCACGGTGAGCGGGCTGACCTCCAGCCGCTCGGCGATCTCGTCGTTGGAGTGCCCGCCGGCGACCTGGACCAGCACCTCGCGCTCCCGCACGGTGAGGGCGGCCAGGCGCTGCCCGCGGGCGGGGTCGCGGTCGTCGTCCGCCGCGTCGCCCTGTGCGAGGAAACGGGCGATCAGGCCCTTGGTGGCGGCCGGGGACAGCAGCGCCTCGCCGCCGGCCGCGACCCGGATGGCGGCGAGGAGTTCCTCGGGTTCGCTGCCCTTGCCGAGGAAGCCGGAGGCGCCCGCGCGCAGCGACCGCACGACGTAGTCGTCGACCTCGAAGGTGGTCAGGATGACCACGCGGACATGGGCGAGGGAGGCGTCCGCGCTGATCATGCGGGTGGCGGCGAGACCGTCGGTGCCCGGCATCCGGATGTCCATCAGCACGACGTCGGCACGCTGCTCCCTGGTCAGGCGCACCGCCTCCGCACCGTCCGACGCCTCGCCCACGACCTCCATGTCGGGCTCGGAGTCGACGAGCACGCGGAAGGCGCTGCGCAGCAGGGCCTGGTCGTCGGCGAGCAGGACACGGATGGTCATACGGGCTCCCCCGGCTTTCCGGCGACGGCTGTGCGCGCCTTGACCGGCAGGATCGCATGGACGCGGAAACCGCCTCCGTAGCGGGGACCGGTGGTGAGGGTGCCGCGCAGGGCGGTCACCCGCTCACGCATGCCGAGCAGGCCGTGCCCGCCGCCGGCCGGCGGGTCGTCGTCCTGCCCGGGTCCGTCGTCGAGGACGGTGATCTCGATGTTCGGTCCCACGCGGACGACGCTCACCTCGGCCTTCGCCTCCGTCCCGGCGTGCTTCTGGACGTTGGTGAGAGCCTCCTGGACGACGCGGTAGGCGGCCAGTCCGACGGCGGCGGGCAGGGTGGTGCCGGCGTCGGCGCGGGCCACCTCGACACGCAGTCCGGCGCTGCGGAAGGTGCCGACGAGTTCGTCGAGCCGGTCCAGGCCGGGGGCGGGTTCGGTGGGCGCCTCCGGGTCGCCGGACTGCCGGAGCAGCCCGACGGTGGCGCGCAGCTCGTTCAGCGCCGACCGGCTGGCGTCCCGTACGTGCGCCAGGGCCTCCTTGGCCTGGTCGGGCCGCTTGTCCATGACGTGGGCGGCGACTCCGGCCTGGACGTTGACCAGGGCGATGTGGTGGGCGACGACGTCGTGCAGGTCCCGGGCGATGCGCAGGCGTTCCTCGGCGACCCGGCGGCGGGCCTCCTCCTCGCGGGTGCGCTCGGCTCGTTCGGCGCGCTCCCTGATGGCGTGGATGAAGGCGCGGCGGCTGCGGACCGCGTCGCCCGCGGTGGCGCCGATCCCGGTCCAGGCGAGGATGGCGAGGTTCTCCTGGGCGTACCACGGGAGGGGGCCGGCGAGCATGGAGGCGCCGGTGAGGAGGGTCATGGTGAGCAGGCCGGCCCGCCAGGTGGTGGGGCGGTCGGTGGCGGCGGCGACGGTGTAGAGGGCGATGACCGCGGACATGGCGACGGGGGCCCGGGGATCGCCGGTGACGGCCTCGACGAGGGAGAAGGTGCCGGTGAGCACGAGGACGGTCACGGGGGCGCGGCGCCGGAACACGAGGGCGGCGGAGCCGAGGGCGATGAGGACCAGGCTGAGGGGGTCGGGGGTGCGCAGGATCCAGCTGACGCCGCGCTCTCCGTGCGGGTCCACGAACGAGCCGGCCACCATGCAGGACAGGACGCCGGCCGCCAGGGCCGCGTCCAGCGCCATGGGGTGCGCCTTCAGGTGACGCCGGGCGCGGTCGAGGGTGCTCACGCCTGCCACGGTACGGGGGCCCTGGCGGGGGTGGAACGGGGGCTGCCTGTACGTCTCTGTGCGCGGTGCCGGGTGTTTCGGGCCGCCGCCGGGGGCCGCCGTCCCCGGATCCCCGCTCTCGGCCCGCACGGCCTCGTCCTCAAGTGCCGGGGCAAAGTTCCCAGAACCGGCACCGGGCGGTCAGCCCGGGATCAACCCGTCGTCGCGGAGCATCGCCCGGACCTCCTCCAGCGTGGCTTCCGGGGAGGGGAGAATGAGTTCCGACGGTTCCAGGGAGTCGTCGGGCAGGGGTTCGCCCAGTTCACGGACCTTGGACAACAGGGCCGTCAGCGTGCCGCGGAAGCCTGGGCCGTCGCCGTTCTCCATCTCGGCCAGGAGTTCGTCGTCCAGTCTGTTCAGCTCGGTGAGGTGGCCGTCGGCCAGCCTCACCTGCCCCTCCCCCATGATCCGTACGATCATGTCGCCCTCCTAGGCGTGGGTCCCTACTGCTTGTCGAAGCGCGGGGTGTCCTGCGGCTGCTGCTGCGGCTGCTGCTGGCCCGGGCCGCCTTCGATGGCCTGCTGCCCGCTCGTGCCCCCGGCCAGCTCCGCCTTCATGCGCTGCAGCTCCAGCTCCACGTCCGTACCACCGGAGAGCCGGTCCAGCTCGGCCTGGATGTCGTCCTTGTGCATGCCGGACTGGTCGTCCAGGGCGCCGGAGGCCAGCAGTTCGTCGATGGCTCCCGCCCTCGCCTGGAGCTGGGCCGTCTTGTCCTCGGCGCGCTGGATCGCCAGGCCGACGTCGCCCATCTCCTCGGAGATGCCGGAGAACGCCTCGCCGATCCGGGTCTGCGCCTGCGCCGCGGTGTAGGTGGCCTTGATGGTCTCCTTCTTCGTGCGGAAGGCGTCGACCTTGGCCTGGAGCCGCTGGGCCGCCAGGGTGAGCTTCTCCTCCTCGCCCTGGAGCGTGGAGTGCTGCGTCTCCAGGTCCGTCACCTGCTGCTGGAGCGCGGCGCGGCGGGACAGCGCCTCGCGGGCCAGGTCCTCGCGGCCCAGCGCCAGCGCCTTGCGGCCCTGGTCCTCCAGCTTGGACGACTGCGACTGCAGCTGGTTCAGCTGGAGTTCCAGGCGCTTGCGGGACGTGGCGACGTCGGCCACACCCCGGCGCACCTTCTGCAGCAGTTCCAGCTGTTTCTGGTACGAGTAATCGAGGGTTTCGCGCGGGTCCTCGGCCCGGTCAAGGGCCTTGTTCGCCTTCGCGCGGAAGATCATCCCCATACGCTTCATGACACCGCTCATGGGCTTCGCGCGCCCCCTTCTGACGGACTCCAGCTCGAGCTCCTGCGACAGAACCCACAGTACGGGCCCTGCATCCATTACCGCACTGTTCCGGGACGGATGCGCTCATCCCCAAGGACGACTGGCCCGGGTCCTGCTCCGGCGTGAGGAGTAGGTGACCTTCAGGGTGCGCTCCGGGTCACCGACGTCCTCATCTGTCCCCCGTACATACGACCGGTGTTGCCGGATCGTTCCCCACCGGGCTGGGGTCCATGCCCCCGCACCCCGTACCCTTGGGTTTTGTGTTCCGTAGCCGCGCCAAGGAAGAGAAGGCCCCGGCCGCCGTCAAGGCACCGCTGACCGACTCCAAGCAGACCCGTGACCCGCAGGCCAAGAAGGGCAGGCCCACGCCCAAGCGCGCTGAGGCCCAGTCCCAGCGCCGCAGCGTGGCCACCACTTCGATGTCGCGCAAGGAGGCCGCCAAGCGTCAGCGCGACGAGCGCCGCGCCCAGCTGGAGAAGCAGCGCCAGGCGCTGGCCACCGGTGACGAGCGGTACCTGCCCGTGCGGGACAAGGGGCCGGTCCGCAAGTTCGCCCGCGACTTCGTCGACTCCCGGTTCAACGTGGCGGAGTTCTTCCTGCCGATGGCCGTAGTCAT
This sequence comes from Streptomyces sp. NPDC003011, assembly GCF_053591515.1. Classification (NCBI taxonomy): domain Bacteria; kingdom Bacillati; phylum Actinomycetota; class Actinomycetes; order Kitasatosporales; family Streptomycetaceae; genus Streptomyces; species Streptomyces sp. NPDC003011. The sequence continues at coordinate 24,075 of NZ_JBSFTY010000002.1, read as the reverse complement.
CCTCGTGCTGAGCATGGTGCGGGTGGGCGCGCTGCAGAGCATCTCGCTGCTGCTGTGGCTGGTCGTGATCGTGCTGATCGTGCTCGACTCGATCAGCACCGGCTTCCGTCTGAAGAAGCAGCTCGCCGAGCGCTTCCCGCACCACAACCGCAAGGGCGCGGTCGCCTACGCCCTGATGCGCTCCCTCCAGATGCGCCGGCTCCGGCTGCCCAAGCCGCAGGTCAAGCGCGGAGAGCGGCCCTGAGCACGACGCCGTTCACCGGGGGCGCGGATGCCTGGCTGAGCAAGCTGGGCGGACTGCGGGACGTCGTACGACAGGAGCTGGTGGCCCGGCAGCTCGACGAGCAGATAGTCGGCCGGTTCCCGGTCGGGCGGCGACTGCGCGTGCTCGACGTGGGGATGGGCCAGGGCACGCAGGCGCTGCGGCTGGCCCGGGCCGGGCATCAGGTGACCGGCCTGGAGCAGGACCCGACCATGATCGCCGCGGCCCGCCAGGCGCTGTCCGGGGAGCCCGAGGGCATCCGGGAGCGGATGCGGATCATCGAGGGCGACGGCCGGGACACCGGGGTCCACTTCCTGCCGGGCAGCTTCGACGTGGTGCTGTGCCACGGCGTGCTGATGTACGTCGAGGAGCCGGATCCGCTGCTGGCGGGGCTGGCCCGGATGCTCGCCCAGGGCGGTCTGCTGTCGCTGCTGGTGCGCAACGGCGACGCGCTGGCGATGCGGCCGGGACTGTCCGGGGACTGGGCCGCGGCGCTGACCGCCTTCGACACCACCGCGTACCGCAACCGCCTCGGCCTGGACGTCCGGGCCGACCGGCTGGGCACGCTGACCGCGACCCTCGCGGGGATCGGGGCACCCTTGCAGGCCTGGTACGGCATACGGGTCTTCACGGACACGGCGGTGGACGGGGCGGAGATCCCGGCCGACGTGGAGGCGCTGCTCGCGGTCGAGGAGCGGGCCGGGCGGACGGATCCGTACCGCGGGGTGGCGGCCCTGCTGCACCTGTGCGGGGTGCGGGGCTGAGCCCTTCCGGGCGGGTGACACGGGTGACCGGGTGACACGGGTGGGGCCGGTGGGTCCTCCCGCCGACCGGACGGGCCGGCACCCAGGGGTGGCCGGGCGGCGGAAGACATCGTCACCGGGCGCCCGTGCGACGGCGGCGCGCAGACGGTCGACGGGACGAAGGTGAGCGGTGCGGAGGGACGGCCGGTGAACGGCCGCCCCACGCCCCTAGGCCTCCTCGGCCGCGCGCAGGCTCATCGGTCCGTAGATCTCCGTGGAGTCCTCGAACAGCCGTACCTGTTCCGCGCCGCCGGCCAGCAGGTCCTTCCAGTGCTCCCCGAGCCAGGACTCGGCGTCCCCCTGGGTGGTGAACTCCTCCGGCTGCACCGCGGGCTGGACCTCCGCCCCGTCGGCCTTCTCGAACCGCCACGTCCATGCCGCCATGTACGCCTCCCTGATGTGAGCACATTGATGTGAGCACATTGCACAGCGGGAGCCGGATCTTGGTCCGGCTCCTGACCGCAGCCTATTCGCTCCGCCGGGTGAGCCGGTAAAAGACCGCGGGTGACGGGTCACCGTGCGGGCCTGCCGCGCTGGTCGCGCCCGTGGCGGAGCGGCATGGGGCACCGTCCCGCGCCCCTTCGGGGCACCTCGGTCGCGCACGACCGGCCGTGACCGGGGAAAATCGGTTCCGTGGACGTGACTCTGCTTGGTACCGGTGCCCCCGCGGGCCTTCCCCGCCCCGACTGTCCCTGTGCCGCCTGCGCGGCCGCGCTGGGGGCGGACGCGCGTGCCGCCGCCGCGGTGCTCGTGGACGGGACCCTGCTGCTCGACCTGACGCCCGGGGTGGCGTTCGCGGCGGCGCGGGCGGGGCATTCGCTCGGCGGGGTGCGGCAGGTGCTGCTGTCGCACCCGCACGACGGGCCGGCGGTCGAGGTGCCGGCGGGGCTGCCGCAGCCCGGACGGGTGCCGGACGGGCGGGAGTTGGCGCTGCTGACGGGGCATCGGGTGCGGGCGGTGGCGATGGACGCGCCGGGCACCGGGTACGCGGTGACCGGACCGGGCGGGCAGCGGCTGCTGTACCTGCCGCCCGGGGGCGCGCCCGCGGGACTCGAAGAGGGTTCCGCGGAGACGTACGACATGGTGCTCGCCGATGTCCTGGGGCGGCCGGACGCGCTGGCGCGGCTGCGGGCGGTGGGGGCGGTGGGGCCCACCACGGACGTGATCGCCGTCCATCTCGGCCACGACGTGCCGCCCGGGCCCGAGGTGCGGCGGCGGCTGGCCGCGGTGGGAGCGCGGGCGGTGCCGGACGGGACGACCCTGGTGGTCGGCGTGTACGAGGACGTACCGGATGTGCCGCGGCGGACGCTGGTGCTGGGCGGCGCCCGGTCCGGGAAGTCGCTGGAGGCCGAGCGGCGGCTGGCGGCCTTCCCCGACGTGCTGTACGTGGCGACCGGGGGGTCCCGGACCCAGGACGGTGAGTGGGCGGCCCGGGTGACCGCGCACCGGGAGCGGCGGCCGGGGTCGTGGCGTACCACGGAGACGTGCGACCTGGTGCCGCTGCTGAAGGACGACGGGCCGCCGTTGCTCGTCGACTGTCTCTCGCTGTGGCTGACGGACGCGATGGACGCCGTCGGGGCGTGGGACGACGCGGAGTGGGCGGACGGCGGGGAGCGGGCGCTGCGGGCGCGGGTGCGGGAGGTGACGGAGGCGGTGCGGGCGACGCGGCGGACGGTGGTCGCCGTGTCGAACGAGGTGGGGTCGGGCATCGTCCCGGCCACCGCGTCCGGCCGGCGCTACCGGGACCAGCTCGGCCGTCTGAACGCGGCGTTCGCGCACGAGTGCGAGCAGGTGCTGCTGGTGGTGGCGGGACAGGCGCTGGTGCTGCGGGGCTGACGCCGGGTCAGGGCGCCGGTGTCACCCGGTGGGGGCCGGCGGCTGTCCGCACGGGCGCCGCACCGCCGGTGTCTCCCGGCGGGCGATGAGGCGGTAGGCGTTCGAGAAGCGGGTGAGGCTGAGCAGGGGGGCCAGGGCGTGGTCCAGCACCCTGGCCGCGGCCAGGAGAAGGGTGGCCAGCCAGTGGGGCAGGGGCCTGGGCAGGGCCAGGGACAGGGCCGCCGACAGGTCCTCGGGGACGTGCGCGGCACGGCGGTCCGTCCTGACGATCACGCAGCCCCGTGACTCCAGCTCCGCGCGGAGGTCGTCCAGGGGCAGCAGGCGCAGCCCGCGGGCCCGGGGCAGCCACCGTCTGCCGAGGAGCGCGGCGAACGCGCACTGCGGGTCGGGGGCTTCCAGCAGGAGGTGGCCGCCGGGGCGCAGGACGTCCACGGCGGCGTGCAGTTCCTCGCGCGGGTCCGTGGTGTGCGGCAGGTGGTGGAGCAGGCTGACCACGTCGTAGCGGGCGCGCAGCCGGGTGGTGATCCGCGGGTCCGTCAGGAGGCCCACGTAGGCCTCCTCGACGCGCTCGGCCCGGCGGGCCCGTTCGACCCGGCGGGTGGCGTCCAGACCGTCGAAGGCCGTGTACGGGAAGACCTCCTTCGCCGTCGCCGGGAAGCGGGCGTCGCCCGTGCCCACGTCCAGCCAGCTCTCCGGCTCCGGGAACGGCAGCATCGCCCGGGCGGTGGAGCGAAGACGCCGTGCGGAGGGTGCTGACATGGGGCGACTCCCGGAGACGTACGACAATTAGCGCAAACCGGAACGTATGGGATGGCGATCGCGCATGCAACGACGCCGCCCCGTCGACGTGGCGATGGGGCACCGTCCTGTTCGATCGGGGCCGGTACTGTTCGGCGAATGAGCTCGCTTAATCTCGACGACTTCACCGATCTGATCGAGCGCCCCGACGGAGGAGTGCGCCGCGACGCCGAGGCACGCCGGGAACGTCAGCTCGTGCCGCCCGGAGCCCTGGGCCGGCTCGACGACCTGGGTGAGTGGCTGGCCGCGGCTCAGGCCGCCGTGCCGGTACGGCCGATCGAACAGCCGCGGGTCGTCCTGTTCGCCGGGGACCACGGGATCGCCGAACTGGGCGTCTCCGCGCACCCCGCGGGCACCGCCGAGCGGCTGGTGCGGCAGGTCCTGGACGGCGGCCGTCCGGTGTCGGTGCTCGCCCGGCGGCTCGGGGTGCCGGTGCGGGTGGTCGACATGGCGCTGGACTGCGCGCCGGAGTCCCTTCCGGCCGAGGTCACCCGGCACCGGGTACGGCGGGGCAGCGGGCGTATCGACATCGAGGACGCGCTGACCCTGGAGGAGGCGGAGGCCGCGTTCCGGGCCGGGGCCGCGGTGGCCGACGAGGAGGCCGACGCCGGTACGGATCTGGTGGTGCTCGGCGATGTGAGCGTGGGCGGCACCACGGCGGCGGGCGTGCTGATCGCCGCGCTGTGCGGGACCGACGCGTCCGTCGTGACCGGGCGGGGCGGGCAGGCGATCGACGACCTGGCGTGGATGCGCAAGTGCGCGGCGATCCGGGACGCGCTCAGGCGGGCCCGGCCCGTGCTCGGCGACCAGGTGCGGCTGCTGGCCACGGTGGGCGGCGCCGACCTCGCCGCCATCACGGGTTTTCTGTTGCAGAGCGCGGTGCGCAAGCTGCCGGTGATCCTGGACGGGGTCGTGGTGGCCGCGTGCGCGCTGGTGGGGCAGCGGATCGCGTTCCGGGCGCCGGACTGGTGGCTGGCCGGGCAGAGCAGCGGGGAGCCGGGGCAGGGCAAGGCGCTGGACCCGATGGCGCTGGAACCGCTGCTGGACCACGGGGTGACCGTCGGGGAGGGGGTGGGGGCGCTGCTGGCGCTGCCGCTCGTGCAGGCCGCGGCGGCGCTGGCCGCCGAGCTTCCCGAGAAGCCCGAGCATGCTGAGAAGCCCGAGAATGCCGAGAAGGCCGTGGTGTCCGGGGACACGGAGGACGGCGAGGCAGCGCGGGACGGCGAGACGGCGCGGGACGGCGAGGCGGCGCGGGACGCGGAGTGAGCTGAGGGCTCCGAGCGAGCTGAGGGCTCCGAGCAGGTGGGCACGTCGGAGTAGCGTCCGGCCGGCTGGACTTCTCCCCCGCCGCTTCGCGGGCTCGGAGCGCCCCGGCCGCACCGCCGCGACGATCCCCCTGGTCCGCGCCCGCGCTCTCGCCCTCGCCTACCGGCGGTCGAGGGCGCGGGCCGGCACCGGGTCGGGCTTGCCGCCGATCAGGTCCTGAAGCCGGCGGCGGGGGCCCGACCAGCGGCGGTCGTGACGGAAGGCGCGCAGGGTCGCCCGGGCCCGGGCACGCGGCCGGCGGCGGTAGAAGCGCTTGGCCCAGAAGGAGCCCGGGCGGGCCAGACGGACGACGCCGATCAGACCCACCAGGGGGACGATCACACTGAAGACCGCCATCCGGGCCTTGCCCTTGCTGAGGACGAGCAGGGCGAAGAGGAAGTTGACCGCCACGGTCGAGATGACACCGCCGCGGTCCTGGAGCTCGTCCTCGGTCATGTCGTTGACACCGAACGGGGTGAAGCCCGCGAGGACCAGGCCGACCAGGGCCGCCGTGAGCACCACGGCCTCGACGCTCTTGCGGCCGGCCTCGGTCCAGTAGACGTCGTCGAGGTGCAGGATCAGCGCGAACTCGTCCAGGACCAGGCCGGCGCCGATGCCGAAGACGACCGCGAACGCGGCCGAGCCGAAGCCGTGCCGGCTGCTGGCGACCGCGCCGAAGCCGCCGAGGACGGTGAGGGCCACCCCGGGGACCACGTGGTGGATGTGGACTCCCCCGGTGCTGACGTTGCCGAAGGGGCCCTTGCCCGCCCGGATCATGCGGGTGACGACCCGGGTGATCAGGAACGTGAGGACGAACGAGGCGAGGGCGAACAGCAGCGGCAGCTTGCCCGGCTCGACGATGTTCCGCTGCAACCAATTTCCCATATGATCACTTTATCCACGCTCGTCCTTCCCGGTCGTCCTGGGCGCCCCGCCGGGCCGCCGGGCCGCCGGGCCGCCGGGTAGCCTGCGCCGGTGTCCACGACCCCCTCACCCGCCTCCTGGCCGGACGGCCTGCGCTTCGCCTTCGGCACGCTCACCGCGCTCCCGGTCGAGGTGAGCCGCTGGGACCGGGAGGCCGCCCGCGCGGGCATGCTCTGCGCTCCCGCGGCCGGGCTGGCGGTCGGCGCGTGCGCGGCCGTCCTCGGTGTGCTCCTGCTGTTCCTCGGCGCGGGCCCGCTGCTCGCCGCCGTCGCCTCCGCCGCCGTCCCCGCCGTGCTCACCCGGGGCCTGCATCTGGACGGGCTCGCGGACACCGCGGACGGCCTCGGCAGCGGCCGGCCCGCCGAGGACGCGCTGCGGATCATGAAGCAGTCGGACATCGGACCGTTCGGGGTGATCACCCTCGTCCTCGTGCTGTTCGCCCAGGTGGCCGCGCTGGCACAGCTCTACGGCGCCTCCTGGACGCGGGGCGCCCTGGCCGCCGTCGTCGCGGCGACCGCCGCCCGCCTGGCCCTCACCCTGGCCGCCCGCACCGGGGTCCCGGCCGCCCGGCCGGAGGGGCTCGGCGCGGCGGTGGCGGGCGTGGTCCCGGCGCGGGGCGCGGCGCTCACGGCGGCCGTCGTCCTCGCGGTGGCCGCGGGCGCGGGGGCGCTCCTCGGGGCGTACGACGTCGTCCGTACGGTGCTCGCGGTCGCCGCCGCCGCCGGTGCGGCCGAACTCCTGCTGCGGCACTGCACGCGCCGGTTCGGCGGGGTGACCGGGGACGTGTTCGGGGCTCTCGCGGAGACGGCGGCGACCACCGCGCTCGTGGTGCTGACGCTGGGGACCTAGCAGGCCCGGCGCCAGACCCCCAGCTCGTACTTCTTGAGCATCGAACTCAGCCGCAGGCGACGGGAGTCGGGGCAGAAGCGGCGGGTGGGCAGTTCGTACTCGACGTGGAAGACGGCCTTGCCCGCCGTGACGAACGGCGTCAGGTCGGCGCATTCGGCGTACTGGGCGCACTGTTCGTTGACCGCGAAGTCGAAGTCGCCCACCAGCCGCGGGATCTGGTCCAGGTCGTTCTTCAGCCCCACCGCCAGGCCGCGTTCGTGGGCGAGCCGGGCGATCAGGCGGTTGTAGCGGAGCTGGTCGGAGGACGTCAGAGGGAAGCCGGTGCGGTTGCGGTAGCCGTCCATGTTGTCCGGCTCCACCGCGTCGAAGCCCTTGTCGCGGCACATGTCGACGCGGGCCGCCATCAGGGGTTCCAGGACGTCCGTGCGGCGGATGTCGAGCCAGCGCTCGCCGTCCCAGCCGTTGCCGCGCCCGATGACGGACGCGGGGAACTTCCCGGCGTCGGGGCGCCAGTCCTCCCAGGCGCCGGTGGAGAGGTAGCAGATCACCTTGCGGCCGTCGCGGTGCAGTGCGGCGACCGTCTTCGCGGACTGGTCGAAGCCGTCGATGTCGTAGACCGGCACGTCGACTCCCGTGTCGAGCCGGCCGCTGAGCTGCCACTGCCAGTCCAGGCCGGGGCGCGGTCGCCAGCGCGCACCGGCCGGCTCGCCGGCGGCGTCATCGTCGGGGGCCGTCGTACAGGCCGCCAACAGCAGGAACAGGGCTGCGAGCAGCAGGGGGCGTCTCACCGGGCAGGCTCCAGGGGGTGTGCGGATCAGTGTGCGGATCACGAAGTGGCCATGATGCCGCCGACCGGTGAACACCCGCGGGAATGATCGGCGGCGGGCCCGAGCGTAGGCTCGTGGCGGGGATTTACCCGACCAGGTGAAGACCGTGCCGCGGGAGAGACCTAGGGTCGGCTGTCGGGCCCGGTCGACCCAACCGCATTCGGCCACAGCACACTTCAACGGAAGCGAGATTTCACCACCGTGACTGCTCTCACTCTCAGCACCGCCGCGGCGCCCGGCCTGCGGGCCGACGCGATCGTGATCGGTGTGGCCAAGGGCGCCGAAGGCCCGGTCGTGGCACCGGGCGCCGAGGCCGTGGACAAGGCGTACGACGGCAGACTCGCCGGAGTCCTGGAGACCCTCGGCGCCGCCGGTGCCGAGGGCGAGGTGACGAAGCTGCCCGCTCCGGCCGGCTTCAAGGCGCCGCTCGTGGTGGCGGTGGGCCTGGGCACCGAGCCCGAGAAGGACTCCGGCTTCGACGCCGAGGCGCTGCGCCGGGCCGCCGGTGTGGCCGCGCGTGCCCTCACCGGCGTCAAGAAGGCGGCGTTCGCGCTGCCGCTCACGGACGCCGCCGACGCCGGCGCGGTCGCGGAGGGCGTGCTGCTCGGCGCGTACTCCTTCGACACGTACAAGGACAGCGGCGCGGGCGGCAAGGGCGCCCGGGCGAAGAACGGCAGGGCTCCGCTGGCCGAGGCCGCGCTGCTCGGCGGCAAGCCCCGCGACCGCGTGTACAAGGCGGCACTCGAGCGCGCCACCGCCGTCGCCGAGGAACTGAACCGCGCCCGCGACCTCGTCAACATGCCGCCGAACGACCTCAACCCGGAGGCGTTCGCCGCCGTCGCGCAGGCCGCGGCGAAGGAGCACGGCATCAAGGTGCAGGTCCTCGACGAGAAGGCCCTGGTCAAGGGCGGCTACGGCGGCATCCTCGGGGTCGGCGCCGGATCGGCGTCGGGTCCGCGGCTGGTGAAGCTGTCGTACACCTCCGGCAAGGCGGACAAGCACCTCGCCTTCGTCGGCAAGGGCATCACGTACGACTCGGGCGGCATCTCGCTGAAGCCGGCCGGTCACAACGAGACGATGAAGTGCGACATGAGCGGGGCGGCGGCGGTCTTCGCCGCCGTGGTCGCCGCCGCGCGTCTGGGCCTGGAGGTCAACGTCACCGGCTGGCTGGCGCTGGCCGAGAACATGCCGTCCGGCACCGCGACGCGGCCGGGTGACGTGCTGCGCATGTACAGCGGCAAGACGGTGGAGGTCCTCAACACCGACGCCGAGGGCCGGCTCGTCCTGGCCGACGCGCTGTGGGCCGCCTCGGAGGAGAAGCCGGACGCGATCGTGGACGTGGCGACGCTGACCGGCGCGATGATGCTGGCGCTGGGCAGCCGGACGTTCGGGATCATGGCGAACGACGAGGCGTTCCGCTCCGCGGTGCACGAGGCCGCCGAGGAGGTGGGGGAGCCGGCGTGGCCGATGCCGTTGCCGGAGCACCTGCGCAAGGGCATGGACTCGTCCACGGCCGACATCGCGAACATGGGCGAGCGGATGGGCGGCGGGCTGGTCGCCGGGCTCTTCCTGCGCGAGTTCGTGGGCGAGGGGATCACCTGGGCGCACCTCGACATCGCCGGGCCGGCGTTCAACGAGGGCGGGCCGTTCGGGTACACGCCGAAGGGCGGTACGGGTACCGCCGTGCGGACGCTGGTGCGGCTGGCCGAGCTGACGGCCGCGGGCGATCTGGGGTGACGACCGCGTAGGAGCCCCATCCGGCCGGTTCGCCGGCGGCTGCGGGGGCGTGGGGACTGGTCGCGCAGTTCCCCGCGCCCCCGGGGCGTCGCGGTCACCGCGTATCGGCACCGCCCGCGTCGCGCTCAGGTGAAGGTGGGACGTCTCACACACCGGCCCGGCGTCTCTTCCCGCGTCGACAAGTGCGAAGATGGGGCTCGGCAGGACAGGGCCCCACCGAAGGGCCGAAGAACGAGCGGCCGGACACCAGCCGCCGACCGGTCACCGCAGACCGGCGTGGCGCACATGCATGGAGGACGTGACGTGGCGAACGACGCCAGCACCGTTTTCGACCTAGTGATCCTCGGCGGTGGTAGCGGTGGTTACGCCGCGGCCCTGCGCGGGGCGCAGCTGGGCCTGGACGTCGCCCTGATCGAGAAGGACAAGGTCGGCGGTACCTGCCTGCACCGGGGGTGCATCCCCACCAAGGCCCTGCTGCACGCGGGCGAGATCGCCGACCAGGCCCGCGAGAGCGAGCAGTTCGGTGTGAAGGCCACCTTCGAGGGCATCGACGTACCGGCCGTCCACAAGTACAAGGACGGCGTGGTCGCGGGCCTGTACAAGGGTCTGCAGGGGCTCATCGCCTCGCGCAAGGTGACGTACATCGAGGGTGAGGGCCGGCTCTCCTCCCCCACCTCCGTCGACGTGAACGGCCAGCGCGTCCAGGGCCGCCACGTGCTGCTGGCGACCGGCTCCGTCCCGAAGTCGCTGCCGGGCCTGGAGATCGACGGCAACCGGATCATCTCCTCCGACCACGCCCTCGTCCTGGACCGCGTGCCGAAGTCGGCGATCGTCCTCGGCGGCGGGGTCATCGGCGTCGAGTTCGCCTCCGCCTGGAAGTCCTTCGGCACGGACATCACGATCATCGAGGGCCTCAAGCACCTCGCCCCCCTCGAGGACGAGAACTCCTCCAAGCTTCTTGAGCGCGCGTTCCGCAAGCGCGGCATCAAGTTCAACCTGGGCACCTTCTTCTCGAAGGCCGAGTACACCCAGGACGGTGTCAAGGTCACCCTCGCCGACGGCAAGGAGTTCGAGGCCGAGCTGCTGCTGGTGGCCGTCGGCCGCGGCCCCGTCTCCCAGGGCCTGGGCTACGAGGAGCAGGGCGTCGCCATGGACCGCGGCTACGTCCTGGTCGACGAGTACATGCGCACCAACGTTCCGACCATCTCCGCCGTCGGCGACCTGGTCCCCACGCTCCAGCTCGCGCACGTCGGCTTCGCCGAGGGCATCCTGGTGGCGGAGCGGCTGGCCGGTCTGAAGACCGTCCCGATCGACTACGACGGTGTCCCGCGGGTGACGTACTGCCACCCGGAGGTCGCCTCCGTCGGCATCACCGAGGCCAAGGCCAAGGAGATCTACGGCGCGGACAAGGTCGTCGCTCTGAAGTACAACCTGGCGGGCAACGGCAGGAGCAAGATCCTGAACACCGCGGGCGAGATCAAGCTCGTCCAGGTGAAGGACGGTGCCGTGGTCGGCGTCCACATGGTCGGCGACCGCATGGGCGAGCAGGTCGGCGAAGCCCAGCTGATCTACAACTGGGAGGCGCTGCCCTCCGAGGTCGCCCAGCTCATCCACGCCCACCCGACGCAGAACGAGGCGCTCGGCGAGGCCCACCTGGCGCTGGCCGGCAAGCCCCTCCACGCGCACGACTGACCCTCGGTCGACGAACGCGACGACACAGACTTCCGCAATTCGTAAGGAGCAACCGAAACCATGGCGGTTTCCGTAACCCTTCCGGCGCTCGGCGAGAGCGTCACCGAGGGCACCGTCACCCGCTGGCTGAAGGCCGAGGGTGAGCGCGTCGAGGCCGACGAGCCGCTGCTCGAGGTCTCCACCGACAAGGTCGACACCGAGATCCCCTCGCCCGCCGCCGGCATCCTGGCGTCCATCAAGGTCGCCGAGGACGAGACCGTCGAGGTCGGCGCCGAGCTGGCCGTCATCGACGACGGCACGGGTGCGGCTGACGCCGCTCCGGCTCCGGCCGCCGAGGAGGTCGCCCCGCCGGCGCCCGAGCCGGCGCCCGCGGCGCAGCCGTCCACCGAGCAGGCCGCCCCGGCGCCCGCTCCCACCGCCGAGGCCGCCTCGGGCGGCGGCAGCGCCGAGGGCACGGACGTCGTCCTGCCCGCGCTCGGCGAGTCCGTCACCGAGGGCACCGTCACCCGGTGGCTGAAGGAGGTCGGCGACTCCGTCGAGGCCGACGAGCCGCTGCTGGAGGTCTCCACCGACAAGGTCGACACCGAGATCCCGGCGCCCACCTCCGGTGTGCTGCTGGAGATCGTGGTCGGCGAGGACGAGACCGCCGAGGTCGGTGCCAAGCTGGCCGTCATCGGCGCCCCGGGCGCGGCTCCGGCCGCCGCTCCGGCTCCCGAGGCTCCGGCTCCGGCCGCGGAGGCCCCCGCCCCCGCGCCGGCTCCGGCCGCCGAGGCCCCCGCCCCGGCTCCGGCTCCGGCCCCCGAGCCGGCCGCCCCCGCGGCTCCGGCCGCTCCGGCTCCGGCCCCGCAGGCGCCCTCGGCTCCGGCCCCGCAGCAGCAGACCACCCCGGCTCCCGAGCCGGCCCCGGCCGCTCCGGCGCCCGCGCCCGCCCCGGCGGCCGCCCCGGCTCCGGCTCCGGCCGCCACCTCCGGTGACGACGGCGCCTACGTGACCCCGCTGGTGCGCAAGCTCGCCGCCGAGAACAGCGTCGACCTGTCCACCGTCAAGGGCACCGGCGTCGGCGGCCGGATCCGCAAGCAGGACGTCATCGCCGCCGCCGAGGCCGCGAAGGCCGCCGCTGCGGCTCCGGCTCCGGCCGCCGCCCCGGCCGCCGCCGCGAAGAAGGCCCCGAAGCTGGAGGCCTCCCCGCTGCGCGGCCAGACCGTCAAGATGCCGCGGATCCGCAAGGTCATCGGCGACAACATGGTCAAGGCGCTGCACGAGCAGGCCCAGCTGTCCTCGGTCGTCGAGGTCGACGTGACCCGCCTGATGCGCCTGCGCAACCAGGCCAAGGACTCCTTCGCCGCGCGCGAGGGCGTCAAGCTCTCCCCGATGCCGTTCTTCGTGAAGGCGGCGGCCCAGGCGCTGAAGGCCCACCCGGTCATCAACGCCAGGATCAACGAGGCCGAGGGCACGATCACCTACTTCGACACCGAGAGCGTCGGTATCGCGGTGGACTCCGAGAAGGGCCTGATGACCCCGGTCATCAAGCACGCCGGCGACCTCAACATCGCCGGTATCGCCAAGGCCACGGCGGAGCTCGCGGGCAAGGTCCGCGCCAGCAAGATCACTCCGGACGAGCTGTCCGGCGCGACCTTCACCATCTCCAACACCGGTTCGCGCGGCGCGCTCTTCGACACGATCATCGTGCCGCCGAACCAGGTCGCGATCCTGGGCATCGGTGCCACGGTCAAGCGTCCGGCCGTCATCGAGACGGAGGAGGGTACGGTCATCGGCGTCCGCGACATGACGTACCTGACCCTGTCCTACGACCACCGTCTGGTGGACGGCGCCGACGCGGCCCGTTACCTGACCGCGGTCAAGGCGATCCTGGAGGCGGGCGAGTTCGAGGTCGAGCTCGGCCTGTAAGCAGGGATCCCGCTTGTACGGTGCCCCCGTCCGGAGTTCTCCGGGCGGGGGCACCGCGCTTTCCCCCCGGGGTCGGCGGACCCCCGTCCCGGAACGTGTAAGTCTCGTCTCACCTGCGCGAAAGCGCCCCCGTGCGCCCTTCCCCGAAGCGCCCACGGCCTTATTGTCTAAACGTCGAACGCCCCCGGGGCCGATGGGCGGCCCCTCCTTAAGGAGCCCTCATGACCGCGCCCGTCGTCCACTCGCTGCGCGAACAGATCCGCGAGCACATCGTGGAGGGGATCGTCAGCGGGCGCTGGAAGCCGGGCGAGCGGATCGTGGAGCGACGGATCGCGACCGAGCTGGAGGTCAGCCAGACGCCGGTGCGGGAGGCGTTGCGCGAGCTGGAGTCGCTGCGGCTGATCGAGTCGGCGCCGAACAAGGGCGTACGGGTGCGGAACCTGACGGCGGCCGACCTGGAGGAGAGCTACCCCGTCCGGGCCGGCCTGGAGGCCATCGCGGCGGAGCTGGCGGCGGGGCGGCTGGCGGAGGACTGCTCGGCCCTGGAGCCGCACGTGGCCGCGCTGTACGAGGCCGACCGCGCGTCGGACGGCACGGCCCAGGTGCGGCACACGGTGGGCTTCCACCGCGAGCTGGTCCGGGCGGCGGGCAACTCGGTGCTGCTGCACACCTGGGAGGGGCTGGGCATCGAGGTGTTCACGGCCCTGTCGATCCGCTGGCTGGGGACGGTGCAGCAGTCGTACGCGGAGGAGCACGAGGAACTGATGGCCGCGTTCCGGCGCCGGGACCCGCGGATCGCGGACCTCGTGAAGGCGCACGTGCTGGGGTGCGCGCCGCGCGCTTGACCGGTCACCGGAGCGGGTGTGCGCTCAGACGTGCTCTCACCTGCGGAAATCCCGGGCCTGGTACGACACTCGGTGTCTCCGGCGGAGGCACCGCGTGCCGACTTTCTCGTAATCGAGAGGTTTTGCCCTTCAACCCTTTGATCGATCATCGATCAGGGAGTTACAGTCACCGACGGGTCGCGCGGCGGAGCCTCACCTGGACACCGCACCGAGGCCCCAACGCCCTGTCCTGCCAAAGACAAAGGGCACCCCGAACCCTTACCGATGAGGGAACCCCCTTCGACTGAGGAAGGCGGCGACATGACCGACCCCCACGCCATCCAGCCGAGCGCTCTCGACCAGCTCCCCGACCGGGACCCGGAGGAGACCGCCGAATGGCGGGCCTCGCTGGACGCGGTCGCCAAGGCGGCCGGGCCGCACCGTGCCGCGTACCTGATGCGGCGCACGCTGGAGCGTGCCGAGGGCAACGGCATCGCGCTGCCCAAGCTGCTCGAGACGGACTACGTCAACACCATCCCCACCGCCGCCGAGCCCGCCCCGCCGGGTGACGAGGCGATGGAGGCCCGGATCACCGCCTGGAACCGCTGGAACGCGGCCGCGATGGTGACCCGGGGCGCGAAACACGGCGTCGGCGGCCACATCGCCACCTTCGCCTCGGCGGCCTGGCTCTACGAGACGGGCTTCAACCACTTCTTCCAGGGCAAGGAGTCCGAGGACTCCCCCGGCTCCGGCGACCAGCTCTACATCCAGGGCCACGCCTCCCCCGGCATCTACGCCCGCGCCTTCCTCGACGGCCGGCTGACCGAGACGCACCTCGACAACTTCCGCCAGGAGGCGGGCGGCAACGGTCTCCCGTCGTACCCGCACCCGCGGCGCCTGCCCTGGCTGTGGGAGTTCCCGACGGTGTCGATGGGCCTCGGCCCGCTCTCCGCGATCTACCAGGCGCGCTTCAACCGCTACCTGACGCACCGCGGCATCAAGGACGTCTCCGCGTCCCACGTGTGGGCGTTCCTCGGTGACGGCGAGATGGACGAGCCCGAGTCGACGGCGGCCCTCGCGCTCGCCGCCCGCGAGGAGCTCGACAACCTCACCTTCGTCATCAACTGCAACCTCCAGCGCCTCGACGGCCCGGTCCGCGCCAACTTCAAGATCGTGCAGGAGCTGGAGGCCCAGTTCCGCGGCGCCGGCTGGAACGTCGTCAAGACGCTGTGGGGTTCGGCCTGGGACGAGCTGTTCCAGCTCGACACCACCGGCGCGCTCGTCCGGCGGCTGCGCGAGGTGCCCGACGCCCAGGTGCAGACGTACCAGACCCGGGACGCCGCCTACATCCGCCAGGACTTCTTCGGCTCCGACCCGGCGCTCGCCGAGATGGCGAAGCTGCTGAGCGACGACAAGATCCTGGAGTGTTTCCACCTCTCGCGCGGTGGCCACGAGGCCCGCAAGGTGTACGCGGCCTACAAGGCGGCCGTCGAGCACAAGGGCGCCCCGACGGTCATCCTGGCCCAGACGGTCAAGGGCCACACCCTCGGTGAGGGCTTCGCGTCGAAGAACGCCAACCACCAGATGAAGAAGCTCTCGGTGGACGAGTTCAAGGCGATGCGCGACCTGCTGGAACTGCCGATCAGGGACAGCGACTTCGTCGACGGCGTGGTGCCCTACGGCCACCCGGGCGCCGACTCCCCCGAGGTCCGCTACCTCCAGGAGCGCCGCGCGGCCCTCGGCGGCCCGGCCCCGGCCCGCCGTACGCACGCCCTCGCGCCGCTCCCGGCCCCGGCCGACAAGACGTTCGCCTCCTTCGACAAGGGCTCGGGCTCGCAGAACGTGGCGACCACCATGGCGTTCGTCCGCCTGGTCAAGGACCTGGTCCGCGACAAGGAGACCGGCAAGCGCTGGGTGCCGATCGTCCCCGACGAGGCGCGCACCTTCGGCATGGAGTCGCTGTTCCCCTCGCTCGGCATCTACTCGCCCAAGGGCCAGACGTACGAGCCGGTCGACCGCGACCAGCTGATGTACTACAAGGAGGCCACGAACGGCCAGATCCTCAACGAGGGGATCACCGAGGCCGGTTCGATGGCCGACTTCATCGCCGCGTCCACCGCGTACTCCACGCACGGCGAAGCGATGATCCCGTTCTACATCTTCTACTCGATGTTCGGCTGGCAGCGCACGGCCGACCAGATGTGGCAGCTCGGCGACCAGCTCGGCCGCGGCTTCCTGGTCGGCGCGACGGCCGGCCGCACCACCCTGACCGGTGAGGGCCTCCAGCACGCCGACGGCCACTCCCCCGTCATCGCGGCGACCAACCCGGCCGCCCTGACGTACGACCCGGCGTTCGCGTACGAGATCGCGGCGATCGTCAAGGACGGCCTGCGCCGGATGTACGGCGAGGCGGCCCCGGGCGAGGACCCGAACGTCTTCTACTACCTGACCGTCTACAACGAGCCGATGCCGCAGCCGGCCAAGCCGTCCGGCCCTGGCGTCGACGAGGGCATCGTCAAGGGGCTGTACCGCTTCAACACGGCGGAGTCGGCCGGGTTCTCCCCGGTGGCCAACGCCCCGCGGATCCAGCTCCTCGGCTCCGGTACGGCGATCCACTGGGTGCTCAAGGCGCAGCGGATGCTGGCCGAGGACTGGGGCGTGGCCGCCGACGTGTGGTCCGCGACCTCCTGGACCGAGCTGCGCCGGGACGCCCTGGAGGCCGACGCGGCCCTGCTGCGCGGCGAGGAGCGGGTGCCGTACGTCCGGCAGGCGCTGCAGAGCGCCGAGGGCCCCGTGCTGGCGGTCTCCGACTACATGCGCCAGGTCCCGGACCAGATCGCGCAGTGGGTCGAGCAGGACTGGTCCTCGCTGGGCGCCGACGGCTTCGGTCTGTCGGACACCCGCGAGGCGGCCCGCCGCCACTTCGGCGTCGACGCCGAGTCGGTCGTCGTGGCGGCCCTGGCCCAGCTGGCCCGCCGCGGCGAGGTCCAGGCGACGGCGGTGAAGGAGGCGCGCGAGCGCTACGGGCTGTAGGCCCGGGGTCCTTCGGGGCGGGGGGATCCGACTGGCGTCAGCCGCGGGTCCCCTCGCCGCGTTTCCGGCCCTGGCCCGGTTCGATTCCGGCCCCGGTCCGGCCGGCCCGGTCGCGGTCGCATGCCGCCTGCGGGGCCGTCGTGGCCGGTCGCGCAGTTCCCCGCGCCCCTTGAGGGCTCCCGTCGGACGTTGGCTGCGGGGCCGTCGTGGCGGATCGCGCGGTTCCCCGCGCCCCTTCGAGGGCTGCCGTCGTGCCTTGCTCGGTGGGGGCGGGGTTCTGTGGGGGTGTGGGTGGGTGGGGAGGGTTTTCGGGGGCGCGAGGAACTGCGCTGCCGGTAGCTGCGGGCCCGCGCCGGGATTGGCGTCGGCGGAGACTCCCGTACTCGCGCACACCGGTGGTGCGGGCGCCTGCATCATGGCCGTATGCGTGCTGCCCGTCTCATCAAAATGGTGCTGCTGCTCCAGTCCCGGCCGTCCATGACGGCCGCCGAGCTGGCGCGGGAGCTGGAGGTGTCCGAGCGGACCGTGACCCGGGACGCTCAGGCGCTGTCGGAGGCGGGGGTGCCGGTGTACGCCGACCGGGGACGGGCCGGGGGCTACCGGCTGATCGGCGGCTACCGGACGCGGCTGACCGGGCTGGCCCGCGGTGAGGCGGAGGCGCTGTTCCTGTCGGGGGTGCCGGGCGCGCTGCGCGAGATGGGCCTGGAGGACGCGGCCTCGGCGGCCCGGCTGAAGGTGTCCGCGGCCCTGCTCCCGTCGGTGCGGGACGCCTCGCGCACGGCGGCGCAGCGGTTCCACCTGGACGCGCCGAGCTGGTTCAAGGAGCCGAAGACGCCCGAGGTGCTGCCCGCCGTCGCGGACGCGGTGTGGGACGACCGGCGGATCAGCGCCCGGTACTGGCGCGGTGAGGGCGAGGTGGTCCGGGAGCTGGAGCCGTACGGGCTGGTGCTCAAGGCGGGGGTCTGGTACCTGTGCGCGCGGGTCGCGGGGCGCGGCGCGTACCGGGTGTACCGGATCGACCGGTTCACGGCGGTGGACACCGGCGAGGAGCGGTTCACGCGGGACGAGGAGTTCGACCTGCCGGGGTTCTGGGAGGAGCGGGCCGAGCAGTTCGCGCGGTCGATCCTGCGCGCCGAGGTGGTCGTACGGCTGTCGCGGGACGGGGCGCGGGCGCTGCCGTACACCGTGGACGCCCGGTCGGCCCGGGAGGCGCTGGAGGCCGCGGACGGACCGGACGGGGACGGGTGGGTGACGGTGACCCTCCCGGTGGAGTCCGAGGAGGTCGCGCACAGCCAGCTCGCGGCGCTCGGCCCGGAGGCCGAGGTGCTGGCGCCGGACAGCCTGCGGGCACGTTTCGTCACGGACGCGGCACGGCTGGCCGCCCTGTACGGGACATAACATCGTCGCGGACATAACAATCCGCCTCACTCCACGTGCGACCCACCCGTCCAGGGCCGATGCTGGACCCGTGATGGACGAGACGGAGTTCTGGGAGCTGGTGGACGCCAGCCGCGAGGCCGCCGAGGGCGACCCCGAGGAGCAGGCCGACCTGCTGGTGGACCGGCTGCTCCAGCTGGACCCGGAGATGGTCCTCGACTTCGCCCGTCACTTCGAGGCCCGCTACAACCGCGCGTACACCTGGGACCTGTGGGGCGCGGCCTGGGTCCTGCTGGACGGGGCGAGCGACGACGCGTTCGACTTCTTCCGGTGCTGGCTGATCGGCCAGGGCCGCGAGGTGTACGAGGGCGCCGTGCACGACCCCGACGCGCTCGCCGATCTCCTGGACGACTTCGACGAGGAGCTCGACGGTGACGGCGAGGAGCTCGGGTACGCGGCGGACGAGGCCTACGAACAGCTCACCGGGGTCGTCGCCCCCGACCTCGGCATCCCGCCCGCGGCGTCGGAGCCGGCCGGCACACCCGTCGACTTCGAGAACGAGCGGGTGCTGGCGGAGCGCTATCCCAAGCTGTGGGAGCGGTTCAAGGGCTGACGGGCGGGCGGTGCGCCGGTCCTCCGGCGCCCGTCCTGATGCGACGGTCGTGATGCGACGGTCGTGATGTGCCCGGTCCTCAGGCGACGACCCGTCGGCGGGTCGTGTCCGCCGGGACGTACGCCTGCGTCTGGTCCGCCTTCACCGCGTGGTGCATCGGCGCCCGGTTGGCCTGGTCGAGCGCGGACGCGGTGACGGCGGCCGGTCCCAGGACGACGGTCGCGACCGCGCAGACCACGGTCCACACGCGGCTGCTGCTCCTCATGGTGCTGCTCATGATCCCCACCTCAGGTCGGCTGCTGTCACCGACCGTAGGCCGCGGGGATCTCAGGACCCTGCGGGCCCGCTGTGCCCTGCCTGTGAGCCTCATGGCCGTCCCTGCAGCCGTGCCGCCAGTTCCCTGATCTCCGGCAGGCGGGCGCTCAGCGCGGCGCCCGGGCAGCTGGTCATGTAGCCGTCGTCGTGGCCCGCGAGCGCGGGCAGCGAGGCGGCGGCGCCGGCCGCGAACCGGCTGTGGCTGTTGCTGGAGACCAGGCGGACCCGCGCGCGGGGATCGACGTCCGCCGGGCCCAGTTTCCAGGCGGCGAGCGCGGCGATCGCGTCGGTCATCGCCGTCGGGACGGGGACGCCCGCGGTGAACGTGCCGAGGGCGGCGACGCCCGTCGTGCGGTGGTTGAAGCCCTGGGTGTGGGCGCCGGTCACGGCCCGGTCGATGCCGCCCGCGCGGCCCTCGTAGATGGTGCCGCAGCGGTCGACGAGGAAGTTGTAGCCGATGTCGTCCCACGCGCGGGCGCCGGTCTGGCCCGTGTACAGGGAGCGGATGATGCGGGGCGCGTCGGCGCAGTCGTAGGCGTTGGGCGAGTCGGTGTGGTGGACGAAGACGGCGACGACCTTGTCGTCGTAGCGCGGCGGTGGCTGGGCGCGCCGGGTGCCGGCGTTCAGCCAGGACGTCCGGGGCACGACGCGCGGTCTGGCCGCGGCGTGCGCGCCGGCCTGCCGGGCGGCGAGGGTCTGCCGGCCGGAGCGGGCCTCGACCGTGTGCTCGACGCCGCTGGCGCACAGCACCAGCCCCCCGGCGGCGGCCAGGCCCGGCAGGCAGCCGAGCAGCAGGAGCACGGCGGCCGGTATCCGTACGGGACGCCGTTTCCGTGCCCGCCGCGGTCTTCGCAGGACGCACATGCTTCCCACTGTCGGCCGGATCCGACGCGTCCGCGATGTGTGCTGTGCCACCCGGTGGAACCATCGTCCGGGTCCGCGACGTTTCCCCAGGTGCGCGCGGGCGTGGCCGGTTCCGGTGGCCACGCGCGCGGGTGGCTGATCACTGGGCCCGTGCCGCGCGTACTAGGGCGTGTTTCGAAAGTGGCGTCGTTCGCCCGGAGGGCGGGGCTCGCGGCGTCTGGTGCGGTGCATCGCAAGGCGGAGGGTCGTCCGCGTACCGGGTGTACGTGGACGATCCCGACAACCCGGCGAGGTGCCGTGCCAGGCGTCGCGAGCCAGACGGGACTTTCGAAGCACGCCCTGGGAGACACCCCCGTGAGGGGTCCGAGAGAAAGGCGGCTCCGTGGACCTGCTCGACATCCTGCTGTTGCTGGTGATCCTCGCCTACGCGGCGTCCGGCTACCGGCGCGGCCTGGTGGCCGGCTGTGTCTCGCTCGCCGGTTTCGTGGGCGGCGCGGTCGTCGGCGTGTGGGCGCTGCCGTGGGTGATGGACCTGGCGACGCCGGGCACCACGGCGGCGACGGTGACCGCGGTGCTGACGGTGCTGGTCCCGGCCGTGCTGGGGCACGAACTCGCCGGGCGGCTGGCGCTCACGCTGCGGCGGGAGCTGGACCGGGGGCCGCTGAGGGTGGCCGACGGGGTCGGCGGGGCCGCGGCCAACTCGGTGGCGGTGCTGATCGTGGCGTGGGTGGTCGCCAGCGTGCTGGGCGCGTCGTCGTCGCCCCTGGTCACGACCGCGATCCGGGACTCGACCCTGCTGGGCGCCGTGCAGGACACCATGCCGGACACCACTCCCTCCTGGTTCTCGCGGGCCACGTCCGCGCTGACCGAGGCGGGCTTCCCGCAGGTCTTCAACCCGTTCGAGAACGAGTCGACGGCCGAGGTCGCCAGGCCGACCGGCGACAGCGTCACCGCGAGCGCCACCGACGCCGCCAAGCGGAGCACCGTGAAGATCGAGGGCGTCTCGGGCACCCAGGGCCGCGAGGGCAGCGGCTTCGTGTACGCGCGGGCGCACGTGATGACCAACGCGCATGTGGTGGCCGGCATCGACGATCCGAGTGTGCGGGTCGGCGGCGTCGGCCGGTCGTACGAGGCCCGGGTGGTGCTCTTCGACCCGGACAAGGACGTGGCGGTGCTGTATGTCCCCGGCCTGAGCGCGCCGGTGCTGAGGTTCGACGACGAGGCCCCGCGCGGGGAGGCGGCGGTCGTCGCCGGCTATCCGCAGGACGGCGACCTGAACCTCCAGGCGGCGACCGTGGCGAACCGGGTGCGCGCGACCGGGCAGAACATCTACGGCGACGCGACCGTCACCCGCGAGATCTACTCGATCCGCTCCACCGTCCGCCCCGGCAACTCCGGCGGCCCGCTGCTGACCACCGGCGGCGAGGTCTACGGCGTCGTCTTCGCCCGCTCCACCTCGGACGACGAGACGGGGTACGTGCTGACGGCGGACGAGGTCGCCGACGACGCGGAGCGCGCCGCGAGCGCGACGGCGCCGGTGGACACGGGCGACCTGGTCACGTCCTGACCGGCGCGGGCCGCCGGGCGCCCCGCGGCGGCCCACCCCGCCCTCGGACGGGGCAATGCCGCGTCCGGCGGCCCGCACGGGCGTACCTGTGGGCGCATGTCACCTGCTGTCGTCTCTCTCCGGACCGCCCTGCGGACCGCCCTGCTGCCGGTCTCCCTGTTCGCGCTCACCGCCGCCGCCCCGGCCCGGCACCCGGTCAGCCCGGGCTGGATGCTCGTCGGCTTCGCCACGGCGGCCGCGGTGGCGGGGATCCCGCTGTACCTGGTCGTGCGCAGACGCCGGGAGACCGCCACCGCCGACCAGGTCAGAGGGTGCGTCCCATGAGCACGTCGTCGACGTACCGGCCCTCCAGCAGGAACTCCCCGGGCAGCACGCCCTCCACCACGAAGCCCTCGGACGCGTAGAGCGCCCGGGCCGGGGTGTTGTGCGCCAGCACCCGCAGGGTGATCCGGCGCGCCCCGCTGCTGCGGGCCCGCTCCCGCGCGGCCCGCAGCAGCGCCCGGCCGACTCCGGCGCCCCGCGCCTCCTCGGCGACCACCAGCCCCTGGATCTGGCGGACGTGGGCGTTGCAGGCGAGGGAGGTGGGGAAGCCGAGCTTGAGGTAGCCGACGAGCACACCGTCGAGCTCCGCGACGAGGTGGTCCCGGGGCCCGAACCGCTCGCCGAAGAACGGTTCGTACGGCGGCTCGGGGCGCGGCTGGACGGCGTGCACCGGGGACCAGGCGGCGCGGTCCAGGCGGCCCAGTGGCTCCTCGTCCCCGGAGGTGGCGTGGCGTATGCGGGGTACCGGCATGACGGTCACCCTAGGCCGGAGCCGGCGAGGACCCCAACGGGATTCCCTCGGACCACTGAGCGAGGATGGCGGTCATGAGACGTTCACGTATCGCGGTGGCCGGCGCCTCCGGTCTGATCGGCGGCGCCCTGGTGCGGTCCCTGGCCGCGGACGGGCACGAGGTGGTGCGCCTGGTGCGCCGGGAGCCCCGGGCGGGGGACGAGGTCCGCTGGGACCCCGAGCGCGCGTACGTCGACGCGGCCGGGCTCGCCGGGTGCGACGCCGTGGTCAACCTGGCCGGGGCGAACGTGGGCGGGCGGCGCTGGACGGACGCCTACAAGGCGAGGATCCGGGACAGCCGGGTGCGGGGCACGACCGCTCTCGCCGAGGCGGTCGCCGCCCTGGATGAGCCGCCGCGGGTCTTCGTGAACGGCAGCGCGATGGGCATCTACGGCGAGACCGGCGACCGGCCCGTCGACGAGGACGCGCCGCCCGGGGCGGGCTTCCTGCCCGAGCTGTGCGTGGAGTGGGAGGGCGCCGCGGCGCCGGCCCGGGAGGCGGGCGTCCGGACGGTGTTCACCCGCACGGGCCTGGTCGTGGCCCGCGGGGGCGGCGCCTGGGGGCGGCTGTTCCCGCTGTTCCGGGCGGGGCTCGGCGGGCGGATGGGTGACGGGCGGCAGTACTGGTCGTTCGTCTCGCTGCACGACGAGGTGGCCGCGATCCGGCATCTCATCGACACCGACGGCCTGTCGGGGCCGTTCAACATCACCGCCCCGCGGCCGGTGACGAACCGGGAGATCACCGCGGCGATGGGGCGGGTGCTGCACCGGCCGACGCTGTTCCCGGTGCCCGCGCCGGTGCTGCGGGCGGTGCTCGGCGAGATGGCCGGGGATGTGCTGGGCAGCCAGCGGGTGTTGCCGATGCGGCTGCTGGAGTCGGGGTTCACGTTCGCGTTCCCGGAGATCGAGGGGGCGATCCGGGCGGCTCTGTGACGTCTGCGGTCGTATGCGACCGTCGTGCGACCGTGCCCTGTCGATGCGCGACTGTCCCCGCCCGATCACGGCCCTACCCTCGACCCGAACTCGGGTATCCCCGGAGCCAGTTGGGGGCATGACGTCTCCACCGGCCGCGCAACCTCGAGGAGGGGCACGTGCTTGAGCCCGCGTACCAGGCGGACGTCGTGATCGTGGGAGCCGGGGTCGCCGGGCTCTCGGCGGCACATCGGCTGACCAGCGCAGGAGTGACGACCGCGGTGCTGGAGGCCGCCCCGTGTGCGGGCGGCCGGATGGCGACCGAGAAGGTCGACGGCTTCCGGCTCGACCGCATCGGACAGCTGCTGTCCACGGCGTATCCCGAACTGCGGCGGACGCCCGGGCTGGACGCCCTGGTGCTGCGCCCCTTCGCACCGGGCGTCCTGCTGCACTGCGACGGACGCCGTCACCGGGCGGGCGCGCCCGCCAACGCGGGGGGCGCATGGGGCGCACTCCACGCCGTGCGCGCCCTGGCGACCGCCCCCCGGTCGCCCGCTCCCAAGGGCCGGGGCGCTCCTCGGCCGGCCTCCGCGTCCCGGGACTGGGGTGATCCGGAGCCGGCCGCCGGGCCGGGGAGCCGGGGTGTCCCCCGGCCGGGCGGCGCGGCGAGGGGGGGTCCGTGGCCGGGCGCGCGGTCCGGGAGCGGGCGGTGATGCGCCGGGACGTCGCCTCGTCGTTGATGTGCTTGGCGCCGTTCTCGCAGTACTCGTTGCGATGCCGGTGGCCCGGTGAGGGGTC